>JAVWYC010000135.1:0-5147 GCA_036661755.1 Mucinivorans sp.
CCTTAGAGCACCCAACCCACGTTGCTGCCACCAACCCCGCCACAATCGCTATCAATATCTTTCTCATCGCTATGTTGTTTATAATGATACAGTTAACCCCACTAGAAGTGCTTATTTCCATCGAATAAAGCACTTACTTTTTTACAAAGGTAGAACATTTTTCTTTAATTCCAATCACTTTTCGTATTGTTTTAGTTACTAATAATTTAGATATTTTTTATATGCAATAAAATATACATTTAACGTCAAATTAAGTAAGCGAAAAAAAGAGTGCTTTATTCGATCGTCTGAAAAACATGCCCAAAAACACCCCCGCAGCCCCTGTATTTACAAGTGTTTAGGGGTCATCTCGATCACGCACAAAAAATCACTGCAAAACAGAGTCAAAAATCGTATAAATACAAGTAATTACAAGGGCTATACGCTATTTTATATGCAACTGTGTATATACAATAATAATCATGACCTAACTTACTGCTAATCACTATATTTTATTGTAAATAATAATGATCATCCTAACAAGATTCAAAAAAAAATATTTGCACCACTTATTTTGAGCTACTACATATCTGCCAATCAGTTAAGATTCACAAAAAAAATGCAAGATTATTTCGATGTCGAGATAATCTTGCATTAAAAAGTCTATAAAATATTAACATAAGTGTTTATCCACAAAATAATCGTAGATATTAAATTGAACAAATATTTAGCTGATGAATTTGTGAGCACACAAAATCGCAATAACAGCAACAAAAAAAGTCCAAAGCCACTCGTGTGACTTTGGACCAAAAAAACTATCGCCGTGCCCCTGCTATAGCAAAAACACGATCAAATCCAACAAAAATACTTAGTACGGAGTATAAACAACCGCCAAAATCTTCGCCACATGATCGTCGGCCGAAGCAATAGAATGAGGCACAATGCTATCATAATAAATAGAATCACCAACCTCTAAAATGTGCTTCTCTACACCATAATGCACACGAATAGAACCCTCTAAGACATAGAGAAACTCCTCGCCCTCGTGCTCCGAAGTGACGTCGGGCTCCGAACCCGAAGGCTGAATAACAACAACCAAAGGCTCCATCGAACGATCTTTCTTGCCACGACCCAAAGCGAAAAATTCCATAAAACGATTCACCCCCGTACGAGTGGAAGTCAAATTATCGGAGGCCGCAATCTGCTTCCCTCGCGAAACAACAGCGCCCGAACTCTCGTGACCGTCGAGCAAAGTACCCAAACGTGCACCCAAAGCTCGCGAAATCTTAATCATCACACCAATCGAAGGAACGATAGCGCCACTCTCGATGTCGCTTATTTTTTCGACCGAAATTCCGGTTCTTTCAGATAACATACCAATGGTCAACTCGTTCTCTTCGCGAAGTTGCGTTATGATTTTTCCAATAAATGATAACATAATTGTGTGATTTGATAATTATTTTACAACAGGGATCTTTAATATTTCACTCCACTTATCACCAGCCACCATGTCTTTCCACTCTTGGCTATAACCCGGCTGCATAGGCGAGGTCGGAACGTCGAAATTATTACCATTGTCTACAAAAACACCCTCGGCGCTCTCGCGTTTAATATTGCCATCTATATATTTAATCAACAAATATTCGTCCAAAGCCTTCCATGTGACGAACAAGTTTTGAGCAGTGGCCACCGAATAGTCGCTCAACAAAGCACGCGCAGCCACGCTGTCTGTACGCATAAGCTCCATCGCCGCTGCATCTACATATTTTTGAGCCGCATAACATCCATTCTCCCAACGATCCATCGAACGTTTAACGTCTTTGAAAATCACATTATAGCGCGAATATGTGAAATTAGTCACACGTTGTTGGATCCAGAACATCGAAGTCGACGAATAACGTGTCATCGAACCGTTGCCCTCGGCCAAACATTCGGGCACACGAGTAGAAGTACTGTAAATTGGAGTGAGCGGCGAAGTGGCAGTATCATCAACACCAAACCACAACACACCACCCACAACATCGGGCAACCAAGAGCGACTCTCGCCCACATACCACCAACCGGTTTGTTGAGTCGAAATAGCGCGTTCGTTGATATATTTCACCCCGTTCGATTCAAATTCCATAGGACGCCAACGATATGGCAAGCCAAAAGAACCGGCACCAAGATCGCGCGTCATATCCATTTTCGTACCCTCGTAATGATCGCGCATTAAAGCTGCTACTGCCTTAACGTCAAGCTTTTCTGTAGGTTTAATCCACAGCGGCATACGGTTTGAAAGGTTGTGTCCCAAGGCATAATCCTCATATTTTTCCATCGAACCATCGGTGCACGCACGTCGAAACATGCTCCACACCCTAGCCTCGCAACCACGTGCCGCACCAAAATCGATTGGGTTGAAAGCTGCCGAAAAGTCAAAATCTTTATCTTCGCCCGTGAAATAACCTTTTTGACGAGCAAAGTCAATCATATTTTTGTCGAACAAGCAATTTTCCGGATCATTCTGCGCAAAAGTGGTGATACGGGCATGGTTAGCGTGAGCCGAAATCATGCCATCCGGCACGCGCAAAGCAACCCACACTGCTCCTTTATATATGTTAGTGGACTGCTTCGTTTTTTTATCTTGCACCATTTTGACGCCCTTGCCAATGATTTCCATATACCAAACCTCGCGTCCGTCGGCAATCGAGATACTTTCACCCGAGCTAGCATAGCCATATTCAGCAACAATAGCACCCATAAATTCAACCGCTTGACGCGCCGTACGACAACGTTGCAGAGCCAAGCACATGAGCGAACCATAGTCGATCACACCAGTCGAATCGACCAACTCTTCGCGACCTCCCCATGTACTTTCGCCAATAAGCAACTGATGTTCGTTCATGCTACCTACAACAGAATAGGTGTGTGCAACTTGGGGAATTTGCCCCAAAAGGCGACCTGAATCCCGATCGCGAATCACACGCATTGCCCCCGCAGGATAGTTAGCGGCAGGCATAAAATATAGTTCACCATAAGTTGTATGAGAATCGGCCGTATAGCTAATCATAGTAGAACCTGTTTTGGAAGCACCACGCGTGACCATAATATTAGTACAAGCGTCTGCCGTCTGAAAAATGGTAAGCCCGATGGCGAAAAATAAAAGAATTTTTTTCATTATTTTGATCTTTTTTAATATCTTTGAAGAAGCAAAAATAATCTTTTTTTTCGACAATGCCAATCACTGACCATTTATTTACAATAAAATCGACTATTCCACCATCGGTGCAACTTCTGGCGGTGAGCAAATTCCAGCCCCTTAGCGCCCTTGAAGAGGCTTACGCGGCCGGCCAACGCCTCTTTGGCGAAAATCGCCCACAAGAAATGCTCGAAAAATACAAAAGCCTGCCCAGCGACATTCAGTGGCATATGATTGGCCATTTACAACGCAATAAAATAGCCTTGATCGCCCCTTTTGTGTCGTTGATCGAGAGCGTGGATAGCGAGCGTTTGCTGGCCGAACTATCAAAAGAAGCAACCAAAATCGGCCGCTCACTTAAAGTATTACTTGAAGTGCATATAGCCACCGAAAACACTAAACAAGGTTTTACGCCAGACCAAATTTATCGGATTATGGCCGACACTCCGCTGCTCGGCATAGAAATTGTAGGTTTGATGGGCATGGCTAGTTTGACAAGTCACAGCACACAAATCGAGCGCGAATTTCGTTCTTTACGTGCACTTTACGACCTCTACCCAAACTTCACCACCTTGTCCATGGGCATGAGTGGCGACTACTCCATAGCCATCGAATGTGGAGCCACACAAGTGAGAATTGGAAGCGCAATTTTTGGAGCTAGAACAATAAAATAAAAATAAAAAAATAATGAAAACAAACCTAACAACGAAATACTTAGGACTAACACTTCGCAACCCGCTGATTGTCAGTTCATCGGGTTTAACCTCGTCGATAGACAAAGTACTTCAAGTGGCTCGGGCCGGCGCCGGTGCGGTGGTTCTTAAATCTATTTTCGAGGAGCAAATCGCTTCGTGCGCTGATTCGTTGGCGCAATATTCTGACTATCCGGAGGCCGAGGATTATTTGCGCGGTTATGTATCGGGGGGTGCGATGAACGACTATTTAGAGTTGATTCGTGCTGCCAGTAGCCAGACCACCATTCCCATCATAGCCAGTATCAATTGTACAAGCGCAGGTAGTTGGGTGAGTTACGCCAAACAGATCGAGAACGCTGGTGCGGCAGCTTTGGAACTCAATATTTTCACCCTCTCGACCGACCCTACGGTTTCGGCCGCGCAGGTTGAAGCTCAATATCTTACCATCATCGACAAGGTACGTGCGGCAACAAATTTGCCTTTGTCGGTCAAACTGCCGCCGCACTTCACAGCGCCTCTTAACATAGTACAGCAGCTTTATTATCGTGGTGTGCGTGGGGTTGTGCTTTTCAATCGTTTTTACTCCACGGACATTGATATTACGCGTTTAGCGCCCATTAGCGGCAGTGTATTTTCGTCGCCCGAAGAGCTACATAATTCATTGCGGTACACTGCTTTATGCGCCGCACTTACACCATTGATTGACGTAGCTGTTTCTACTGGTGTACATTCATCGAGCGATGCTGTCAAGGCTCTTTTGGCTGGTGCGACGGCTGTTGAGCTTTGTTCTACTCTTTATGCCCATGGTGTGGAGTATTTGGGTGTTATTTTAGAAGAGTTAGATTCTTGGGCTGTCAAGAAGCAGTACACATCGGTTGTTGATTTCCGTGGATTGCTTGATGCTTCTCACGAGAAAAACGCTGAGATATTTGAGCGCGCGCAATTTATGAAATATTTTTCTAAACATATATAGAGTTTTTCGGTTGGGGGTGTCATTTCGTTGGTTCAGAAAGAAACGGAATCACTCGGAGTCGGTTAAGAAAAACGAAGTTTTCAAGAGCAGTTAAGAAAAGTGACGTTTCCAAGAGCTGGTTAAGAAAGCCACGAAATCACTCTGAGCCGGTTAAGAAAAACGCAGTTTTTCCCAAAAAGTTTTGGGTGACTTTTTCAAAAGTCACGATTCGGCACGGCGATTTGTCGTTCGCGCCGCTGGCATTGAGCGGTTGCGCGGCTAGCGGTTTGCCTAAGCTGCACAGCTAGGGTCGTCCGCGGTTGCCCACATTTCAATGCCTAAA
>JAVWYC010000136.1:0-3716 GCA_036661755.1 Mucinivorans sp.
ACAACCGCGCTACTTGGGGCTACGCGCCCCAAACCCGCGGCCACATAAGTGGCATCTGATTGCAGTGAATAACCGAAGTTAAAACAAACGAAAATTCAACAAAATAAAACCAAATAAACAACGTTTAATCACCAAATACAAAAAAATATAAAAAATACAGTAAATAATATGCAACGAAAACTCACAGCCCTACTAGCAACCCTGCTCCTAACACTCATCAACAATAATACCAACGCACAAACAAAACACGTGGGGAATATCGTCGAATACTTCGGCAAAGAAAAAATAGAAACAACCTCCGAAGGCATCGTCTCTACATATCTCAATAAAGGTCTCCTGCTGCCACACGCCACCACCACAGGTACCCTCTTCAACGGACAAGACATCATAGCCTGGCTCGCCGCCAAGGACAACCTGCACACTCCACAGGCAAATGACACCCTGCTGAACTTCTATCCCAATAAAAAATCGCCACAATGGCAAAGCATCCAAGCCGATTCGAACAACACCTTCCGATCGCCCCTAATGCGATCGGGATACCTCTATACACCCTATAAGTCAACAAAAGAAGAGATAGTGCTGCTCGAAGCCACCGGCAGTACACGCACCTATATCAACCAAACACCTCACGAAGGCGACCACTACGACTTTGGCTACTCGCTCATACCGGTCAAAATGCGCAAAGGCATCAACGACATATTCTACACCCCGGGACGCTTTGCCAAAGTGAATGCCAAAATCGTAAAACCATACAAACCAATCCAACTCACATTGCGCGACATGACACTGCCCGACATTATTATCGGCGAAAAAGATGCTAAATGGGCCGCAATACGATTGATTAACGCTAGCGAAAAAACACTGCAAGGACTTCAAATAACAGCAACACTAACCAAAAACGGAGAGCAAATAACTCTCCCCACCGATGATGTGACGCCAATGGCAGTGCGTAAAGTGAAATTCCAAATCCCACCAACCGCCGACACCATGCCGGGCGAAGTGGAGATGCGGGTAGAGATCAAAGATCAAAAAGGGAAAGTGATCGACACCCAATTGCTCAAAGTCCAAGCACGATCGGCGCAAATGCACCACGAGAGAACTTTCCTCAGCTCGATCGATGGCAGTGTGCAGTATTACTCTGTGGCGCCGGCCCAAGGCGGAACCGAGGGGAAAGGCCTAGTGCTATCGGTGCACGGCGCCTCGGTGGAAGCGCGCAACCAAGCTCGCGCCTATAGCCTCAAAAATGATGTGACGATAGTTGCCCCCACCAACCGCCGCCCCTTTGGCTTCAATTGGGAGGAGTGGGGTCGCAAGGATGCGATGGAGGTGCTCGCTCACGCCAAGCGTATCTTTCGGACTGATTCTTCGCGAACATACCTCACCGGGCACTCGATGGGCGGGCACGGCACATGGTATTTGGGGACGACCTACCCCGATCGTTTTGCGGCCATTGCTCCCTGCGCCTCTTACCCCGATATTATCACCTATGGAGCAGGTCGTGGCGACTCGGCCCATCGCGCTCAGGCGATGTTTGAACCCATAGCGCGCGCGGCCAACGGTGGGCGAGTGCTCTCGATGATCGAAAACCTCAAACAGTCGGGCGTCTATGTCTTGCATGGCGACAAAGATACCACAGTGCCTGTGGAACAAGTGCGAGCGATGCGAGGTGTGTTGGCAGGTTTTCACCCAAATTTCTGTTATTATGAATATCCGGGAGGTGAACATTGGTATGGCAACCATTCGGTGGATTGGAACCCGATTTTCGAGTTTTTTGCGCGCCAAACTATTCCCCAAAATAAAGAGGTTAGGGATATAGATTTTACTACCGCTTCGCCTGTGATTTCGGCTTCGGATTATTGGGTGAAGGTCGAGCAACAGACCACGCCCTACCTTTTTTCGCGCGTGGAGGCTCAGCTCAAAGGCGATACTATCGAGATAAAACCCCAAAATGTGGCTCTTTTGACGCTCGATCTACCGTCGCTTGCTTTGGCTAGCGATGCGACTTTGAGGATCGAAAATTCGGTGCTTACGCTCCTAGGCAACAAAATAGCGCATCTGGTGCGTGATGAAAATGGCGCTTGGAACACGGTGAGCGCGATCGATTCGACACAAAAATATGCCGAACGTCAAGGCGGATTCAAAGAAGCTTTCGATAATAATGTAGTGCTGGTCTATGCCACGGGCGGTTCGCGCCAAGAAAATCAGTGGTGGCTAGACAAGGCGCGCTTTGATGCCGAGAGTTTCTATTACAAGGGTAACGGCTCTTTGGACGTGGTGGCCGACCGCGATTTTACGCTCGAGAAATACAAGAATCGCAATGTGGTGGTCTATGGCAATGCCGACAACAACAGTGCGTGGAACAAATTATTGGCCACGCAAGATATTCAAGTCCACAATGGGGTGATCGACTTTGCCGGCGAAAAAATGGAGGGGAGAGATCTAGGTGCCTATTTCGTAGCTCCACGACCCGATAGTCGCACGGCGATGGTTGGGGTAGTGTCGGGCAGCGGATTGCAGGGCGCGCGCGCTACATGGGCAAATAATTACATTTCGGGCATCACCGGTGCGCCGGAGTATATGATCTTTGGCGTCGATATGTTGCGCGACGGTTTGCGCTCGGTGCGTAAGGCTGGTTTCTTGGACAATTCGTGGCGCGTGGTGCGCTAATTGGGGCAACCCTCGCCTTGCTTACCCTTGCAAGGTGGGAGTGAAGAGGGGCTTTTGACCGCTCGGCCAACTACCATCTCAACCATCGAGCGAGTGTCGAAATAACGAGCGGCCAAGGCCATGAGCTCCGAGGCTGTGGTGCTCGAAATGCGCGTCAAAAATTGATTCACATAGTCGACACTAACGCCCGATTGTAGGTTTTCGATCGCTATGTCGGCAATGCCAAAGGGGCCGTCGAGCAAACGCATCAACTCCCCGATAATTGTATTCTTGGCCATCGCTAACTCTTCGGGCACAACCTCTTCGGTGGCTAGGCGCTCTATTTCATAGATTATTTGCTCGATAGCCTGTTCTTCGACCTCGCTCTCCACTTGGCAGCCGATAGCCATGTATGTGGCATATTTAAGCGTCATCAGGCCGGCAGACACCCCATAAGTGTAGCCACGCTCCTCGCGCAGGTTCTGCATCAAGCGCGACGAGAAATAGCCTCCCAACACAGTGACCAACAATTGTAGAGGTATAAAATCAGGATCATTTTTGCCGGGCATCAAGCACCCCATTCTGATGGAAGCTTGTGTGGCCTTGTCGCGTATCGCGCGGCAGTGCGTTTGGTGCACGGCTATTGGTGCCGGCGCTTGGTCTGCTGTTTTCTGTCCGCCGGGGATACTGTCCACCCCTTGGCTTATCGCTGCGAGCGCTTGGGGCGTGACATTACCCGAACAGACAACAAACATATTCTTGGCCACCAACCATTGTTGGGCAAAATCCACTAGATCTTCACGCCCCAGCTCGTCTATCGCCTCCCCATCGTTCGTTCTACCATAGGGGTGATCTGAGCCAAAGAGAGCCGCCAAGAAGCCACGACTTGCCGTGACGACCGGCTTTTGGTTGTCGATTGCCATCTGTTGGCGACGTTTGGCCTTGTATACCTCTAATTCGTGGAGGGGGAAGGTAGGCCGAGCGAGCATCCGGCTCAACATATCGAGAGCTTGACCCAGAAATTTATTGGTAGCGGCAATGGTAAAAATGGTTGAGTCGCAATCCACACT
>JAVWYC010000136.1:3816-5126 GCA_036661755.1 Mucinivorans sp.
CTCAACATATCGAGAGCTTGACCCAGAAATTTATTGGTAGCGGCAATGGTAAAAATGGTTGAGTCGCAATCCACACTCTGGTCATAATAAATGCCATAGAAGTCGAAGTGATCGGCAATTTGGGCGCTGCTTTTATCTTGACACCCTTCAGATAGCATAGCGGCGGTAGTGCTGGCCTGAAAAAATTTCTTTTGTTGGCGCGAGCCGACGTCGAAAACCAAGGACACGCGCACCACATCGGCCGATGGGGCATAGAGTGAATGAATGGTCACTCCCCCGGGCGAGGTGGTGATAGAGGGGGTGATCAGTTGTAGCTTTGTGGGCAGTTGTGTCGGGGGAGCTTGTGTGCGGTCAACCATCATTGTTTATTTGTCGTCTTGGAGGAATTTATCTATCATTTGTCGAGCTTCTTGTTGAGCTTTTTCTAGGTTGTCGTTCACCACTACCGCGTCGAACTGTGGGGCGAAGCTAATTTCGTGTTCTGCTTTGGCCAATCGTCGTTCGATAGCTTGTCGATCGTCTGTGGCGCGCGCCAAGAGTCGTTGTCCGAGCACTTCCACCGATGGAGGCATAATAAAAATGGCCAGTGCTTTTTGCCCAAAGAGTCGTTTGAGGTTCACTCCGCCCACCACGTCCACGTCGAAGACCACCACGCCATTGTTGTTCCATATTCGTTCCATTTCGCGGCGCAAGGTGCCGTAGCATGTTCCGGGATAGACTTCTTGGTATTCGACAAATTGATCTTCGGCCACAGCTTCGGCGAATTGTTGTGCAGAGAGGAAGAAGTAGTCTACGCCGTCGATTTCTTGTCCGCGGGGGGCTCGTGAGGTGGCTGAGATGGAGAAGGCGAGTTGTGGGAAGTGCGGTAGGAGATATTTGACAATTGTTGTTTTGCCGCTGCCTGATGGTGCTGAGAAGATGATGACTTTATTCATAATAAATTATTGGTCAATTGATTGAGGCTTGTGTTGTAGTTTTTTTCTATGGAAAGTTACATAAAAAGCTTTATTTTCTTAGTTTTCTTCTTGGTTTTTTTTATTTTTCGTTGTTTTTTGGGGTATCAAGCTAGATCCGGTTAAGAAAAACGAAGTTTCCAAGAAAGCAGTTAAGCAAGAAACGGAATCACTCGGCGCAGGTTAAGAAAAACGAAGTTTTTCACAAAAAGTTTTGGGTGACTTTTTCAAAAGTCACGATTCGTCACGGCGCCGTCACGGCGATTTTTTCGCTTGCGCCGCTGGCACCGAGCGGTTGCGCGTCGAGCGGTTTGCCTTTGCTGTACAGCTGGGGTCTTCGCGGTTGCCCACATTTCA
>JAVWYC010000137.1:0-1579 GCA_036661755.1 Mucinivorans sp.
GGCGCCGTACCGAATCGTGACTTTTGAAAAAGTCACCCAAAACTTTTTGTGAAAAACTGCGTTTTTCTTAACAGGTTCTTGAAAACTTCGTTTTTCTTAACTGCTCTTGAAAACTGCGTTTTTCTTAACCGGCTCCAAATGATTCGTTTTCTTTCTTAACTGCTCTTGAAAACTTCGTTTTTCTTAACCGGCTCTTGAAAGCTTCGTTTCTCTGAACTAACGCTATTTGAGGCTGCGCGCACACCGAAAAACTACAAACCCAAATACACACTATCGAACCGTGATCGTGTAATCTGGAAAATAACTGACCAAACTCCACTCTACATTATCAAACCGAGAACCCGTTCCACCAACCTGCACAAAACGATAAGGCGTCTGTAACCTTAATGGTACATAAGCCGACAAATCATACAACATATCCTCACCACTACCAAAAGCTAAACTGCCGAAAACCACTATTGCATCGTAACCCCGCATAGAATATGAATTAGGCAAACTACCAAAAGCCGACACATAAGAACGCGTGAAATCTGCACCAACATCACTCGATCGCTCACTATACGATGACGTAATGTACGATACACGTAACTTGAAAAATAAATCCAAATTCATGTTCGCAAAACGAGCCCAACGCGACGTGCCAATTACCGAAATATCAAACCGCGACGCCGTATTCAAAGAACTCAAACGAGACAACAACCCCTCCACCTCAGTCTCGTCAGAAACAGCCAACACAACCACATTCTTCACGTCTCGAACCAACATCGCACCCAAATCTCCAATAGCTGTCGCCTTGCCTTGATAGACCAATCGACGAGTGCTCGCCGGCAAAAAAGGCGCTATGGCACTATCCATCTGGAAATCCATCTTTCCCGGACATTCAATATAAATAACATTCACCGCACCCGCCGCTGACGACAATTCTGAACGTAATTTATCGTAACGCGTGGCCTCGCTAGGCGCCATACACACCACGTAAGGATTGTTGAGCGCACCACTGCCACCCAGAGGCGAAATAATCGGAACATGACGTGAAGTGGCCCAACGACCAACAACCTCGAATGGCTCATCATAAACAGGGCCAATAATCACATCGGCTGCATTGAGTTTGCCACTAGAAACAAGAGCCGTAACCTGATCTACGTTAGCCTTTGTCGAATGAACATCAATGTTGACCTTCACCCCTTCGCTCGCCAAACGACCTGCGCCAAGCAACGCCCCGTTGAGAAAATCGACAAAATTAACATCATTACTTCTGCCCGAAGCGATGGGCAAAAGTAGCGACACATTAAGCCCTCGCGAAAGATCCATCTTGCGCGTAGGGCCAACGTTAGAGGGTCGATCGCTCATCACCAAAGATTGACCCTCCTCTGCCGCCCTCTCGTTTTTCTGGTCGGTCAAATTCACCTGCGGCTTATCCACCGACTCATTGATTGGGGCGATAAATGCTTTGTGCTCTGGCTCTACGGGCTTCTGTGTAACATTCAAAGGCGTTGGGCTCTCTTTCTCACGCTCGGGAATAAGCAAAGTCATACCAACTCGCAGCTCATCGCCCAAAAAAGGATTGTTTTTTTCGATA
>JAVWYC010000137.1:1586-5032 GCA_036661755.1 Mucinivorans sp.
TCTCTTTCTCACGCTCGGGAATAAGCAAAGTCATACCAACTCGCAGCTCATCGCCCAAAAAAGGATTGTTTTTTTCGATATCTTCTTGGCTCACGCCATAGGCCTTGGCCAGCGAGAAAAGAGTTTCACGCCGCGCAACAGAATGGATAAAATAGGGCCGCCCCTCGATTGTGACCGTGCGCCGAGAACGCTCTATCCGCAAAGGCTCATCGGCCATCGTGATCGACGGACAAACGAGCAAGAAGCATAAGAGAAGTATGGTCGTTATTTGTTTCAACCTTTCCAAATTCTTGTTATTACATTTTTTGTATTGAGCGTAAAGTCGCCCTTGATCATCCAATCGTAATAGGACGGTTCACGACGAAAAACCTCAACCACGGCTCGCCCTTTGTATTTGCCGAAGTTGAAAACTTCCGTTCCTTGATCGTCGAGCACTATTCGGCCGGCAAAGTCAACAAAATTACCCATCTTGGAATAATCGGCCAAAAAATCGACGTCACCCTGCAAATCGTCGTAACGATCCAACTGGGCCAGCAACACATTGTATGTTGCCTCGATATCGGCCGCTGCCGAGTGAGCGTTAACAATCTCCGAACCGCAATAAAATTTATGAGCGGCAGCCAAAGTGCGCTGCTCTTTTTTGTGGAAAATATTTTGTACGTCTACCAGTTTGATCTGCGAAAGATCGATCTCGACCCCCGCACGCAAAAACTCCTCAACCAACATCGGCACATCAAAACGATTGGAGTTGTAGCCGGCCAAGTCGCACCCTTCGATCCAAAGATAGAGCGAACGAGCGATTTGCGCAAAAGTTGGTTCGTCTTTCACATCTTCGTCCTTTATGCCGTGGATTACGGTGGATGCCTGCGGAATGTGACGCTCCGGATTTATGCGACGCGTTTTGACCTCTTTTTCGCCCGAGGGGTGCACTTTGATCATGCCGATTTCGATAATCTTATCGCTCGCCGGATCAACCCCTGTTGTTTCGAGGTCAAAAAATATTATCGGACGTTTTAATTCTAGCATTAGATTTTATTTAAGCGTTGATCATCATTGGCATGAGCAACATAAGGATAGATGTTTTCTCGTCATCGGGATCAACCGGAAGAATAGACCCGGACGTGACGAATCGGCAAGCGAAATCATGACTTCTGTCGTATGAATGTTACTCAAAATATCGAGCAAGAATGGCGCCTTGAAGCCAATTTCCATAGCCGGGCCTGTGTATACGCAAGCGATATTGTCTTCGGCCGACGTATTGTAGTCGAAATCCTGTGCCGTGATGGCCAGCCCTTTGCTCGACAAGCTAAGGCGCACAAGGCCACTGGCTTGGTTTGAACAAACAGACACCCTGCGCAATGAGGCCATGAACTCGCCACGATCTAGCGATAAATTATTGGTATTATTGAGCGGAATAACGGCATTGTAATTCGGATAATTACCCTCGATCAAACGGCACACCAAGCGGTGGTTGGGCAGGGTAAAGACAACGTTCTTTGAATCGAAAGCCACATCGATCATCGCTTTTTCGTCGCGCGGCATCACCGAACGCAACAAGGTCGAAGGCTTGGCGGGCAAGATAAAGGAGGCCGCCTGAGCCACCGTGACCGATGTATTTTGGTAACGCACCAAGCGGTGAGCATCGGTGGCCACAAAAGTAATCTCGGTTGGCGACAGGGCAACGTTGATACCATTCATCACGGGGCGCAACGTGTCATCGGCCGTGGCAAAGATAGTGCTGGCAATACCATCGGCCAATAGGCCTGCCGTCACACTAATACGTGTCGTTTCGTTTTCTTGCAACGATGGTTGTTCGGGGTAACCAACGCCGGTAATACCCGGAATAGAGAGTTTACCCGTACCCCAAGCAATGGTGATTTCCCAAGTATCGTTATCGAGCGACAAGGTGAGCGGTTGCTCGGCAAATTCCTTGATCGAATCCAAAATTCGACGCGCAGGAACCGCCACCGCACCATTTTCTGAGGCTTGATTGTCGATAGCAATCGTTGTTTGAAGCGTTGTATCGATGTCCGAAGCGGTGATTTTCAGCTCGTTATCCTTGATCTCGAATAAAAAATAGTCCAAGATCGGAAGTGTGTTTTTTGAATTGATAACCTTGCCTATGGCTTGCAAATTTTGCGACAGAGCGCTGCTGCTTACGGTAAATTTCATCTGTTATTATATTTTTCTATTTTTAGGTGACTTCTTAAAAATCGTTTTTTCTTCGCTGAACTTCTGATTCTAAAAGCCTCACTTATGCTAAGTAAGCTCTCTTTTCCAGAGAAAAGTCCGACGCTGAAAATTCAATTCCCAAGAAGCCTCCTTTATTCAATTATACTATCTTAGCGACAAATGTACTAATTTTTGGTCAAACGATCTAATGCTCCATCGATTAATTTATCAACAAAATGTTGATAGTTTGGTTGCGAATCACCGGCCACTCGCTGGGCGATGATCACGCACAGAGTCAAAGTGCGATGCCCAAGCATGCGCCCCAAAAAAGCAATAGCCGCCCCCTCCATCTCGAAATTATCAACTAAGGCAGCTTCCATGTGCGCCAAATAGTGCTCGTCGGCGAGCGGCAAACGCACCCTACGACCTTGTGGGCCATAGAATCCGGAGGCCGAAACGGTGGTCACTCGGCGCGCCAAATCACCAAAGAGAGCGAGCAACTCCTCGCTGTTGTCCACCGCGTAGGGGCGCGCCAAATCGGCCGACCAATGGGTGGCAGTTACGAAAGTCTTTTCTAGCGGCAAGTTGCGCACCCGTTGGCTGTCGGCATAGAAATAAGCCAGGCCATCCAGGCCAATAGAATGAGCGGAAGAGATGATCTCGCCTATCTTTAATTGCGGGTTCACCGCGCCGCAAGTGCCAAGGCGCACTATGGTTAGTGGTGTGTGTAGTGTTTTCGCCTCACGCGTGGCAAAGTCGACGTTCCATAGTGCGTCGAGTTCGGTCAGGACGATATCTATGTTGTCGCACCCGATACCTGTCGAGACGACGGAGAGTTGTTTTCCGTTGAGGTGGCCTGTGAAGGAGTAGAACTCACGATTTTCGCTTTTCACTTCAATTGTATCAAAGCGTTTGGCGATGGCCCGGGCGCGCGCAGGATCGCCAACGAGAATAACGGTTTGGGCTAATTGTGTGGGTTTGAGGTGTAGGTGGAAGACCGATCCATCGGAGTTGATGATCAGTTCAGAGGGTGCGATCATGGGGGGGGTATTTTATTGTTTACTTTGAGGGGTTTTATATAGAAACTAGTATATAATTAGTATATGATTTAGAATTAATATTCCGTGATGAATTTACTAATTTCAGACAAATTTAGTAAAAAATCACTTAAAAAGCAATTTAGGGGAACGCAGTTTGCAAGAGCAGTTAAGAAAGAAACGGAATCGCTCGGAGCTAGTTAAGAAAAACGAAGCGTTCAAGAGCAGTTAAGAAAA
>JAVWYC010000138.1:0-5010 GCA_036661755.1 Mucinivorans sp.
TCAAAAAAGAAATGAACTGTGGGGGTCTGGGGGTACACAAACCCCCAGGATAGAACAAACTAAAAAGATAGAAAAGACATAGAGCCAAGATAGTACAAACTAAAAAGATAGAATAGCTTTGCACGCGAGCGAACTAGCTCGCCGTGCAACCTCTCGCCGTGCAACCGCGGACGACCCTAGCTGTGCAGCAAGCGCAAACCGCTCGCGTTCCGCCACAACCTTGCTACTTGGGGCTGCGCGCCCCAAACCCGCGGCCACATAAATGGCATTTGATTGCAGTGAATAACTGAGTTGAAACTGCCCTCCAAATAAATAAATAAATAAATAAATAAATAAAACAAACAAAGGGATACGACCACATAGCCATATCCCCCCATATCATTCGCTAGCCAAAAGCACAACACTAAGAGCCGCACCCCCGTCTAACATAAATTATTGCAAAGCTAAAACAAAAGCTATGCCGCAACTAGTTCAACACAAAGTCAACCGGAATTACGTAATTGATACGCACCGCCTTACCATGGTTCTTACCAGGAGCCCATTTTGGCGAAGCACTAACAGTCTTGATTGCCGCCGCATCAAGCTCACGATCTACACCACGCATAACTTTCACCTTAGTGACACTGCCGTCGCGTTCGACCACAAAACTAATGGTCACACGCCCCGAAACACCGTTTTCAAGGGCCATTTGTGGATACTCCAAGTGGTCGCCCACCCATTTGCGGAAAGCATTGATATCCTTACCCTGGAAAGTAGGCATCTCCTCGGCGTCAAACAAAATAACCTCCTCGGCAATAGCCTCTTCTTTTTTAATAAAAGATTTAATTTCCAATTTTGATAGTGCATTGGCGTCAAAGTCGTCGAGGAATGTAATGTCCTGCTCGATCTTTGAGTTGTTTTTCACTACTTTAATAATGTCGGATACTGCTGTTTGAATTTTGACAGGTTCTTCAATCTTTTTGTTTTCAATAGTTACGTCAACAACGTCGTTTATGGCCACTTCGGTGTTGGTGTCCATAAGTTCAACGGTTTGTTCTTTTTGGCTCCACGAAAATAACCCAATCATTATTAGCAATGCTATAACAAGGCCTATTTCGATGAATGTGCCACGCTTGTTTTCAAGGTCGGCTTTGGGTGTTTTTTTGACTTCCATATCTGTTTTTTATTAATTGCAATCAAGCGATGAGCATTATTAATGGCTCTACCGACTAGACAAAACTATAACTATTTTTTCTAATTTCCAAATCTTTTTTCGAGTTTTATTTTTTTTTAGTTTTATTGTCTGATATTATAGATAAAAGTTGTATCTTTGTTATCTGAAAAACACTAAATTTTTAATTTTCAAGTTATGAGTAATCTTTTCTGCTCCTCGATTGGGAAAAAATTAGTAATGAGCATCACAGGCTTGTTTTTGATTATGTTCCTAGTTTTCCACGCCTCGATGAATGTGGTGGCCATTATCTCTACCGAAGGCTACGACGCGGTGTGTGAGTTCTTGGGTGCCAATTGGTATGCTTTGGTTGGCACACTAATTTTGGCAGCCGGTTTCTTGATCCACATCATTTTTTCGATGGTGATCACAATCAAAAACCAAAAAGCTCGTGGCCCCGAGCGTTACGCTTCTGTTGGACGCGCCAAAGAAGTTAGTTGGGCCGGCAAAAACATGTTTGTGCTTGGCATCGTGGTGCTTGGTTTTATTGGTTTGCACTTGTGGCAGTTTTGGGCCAAGATGCAATTAGTAGAAATCATGGGTGGTGATCAAGTTGTTCTGGGCGGTATGGTGCTTAGCCCAACATCGGGCGCGGCCTTTATTCAATACTATTTTAGCAATCTATGCTATGTTATACTATATTTAGTATGGCTTGGTGCTTTGTGGTTCCACCTGACACATGGTTTTTGGAGCGCATTGCAAACAATAGGTTGGAACAATAAAATTTGGATCCCTCGCTTGGAAAAGATTAGCTCGTGGGTGGCAACTTTGGTTTGCTTGGCTTTTGCAGCCGTGGTGGTAGTGTTTTATCTTCGCAGTTTGTGCCCGGCCTGTATGGCATAAGGAGCGAAAGCCTAATTATTTCTAAATAAGTCAATAAATCATAGATATGAAAAACATATTAGACGCAAAGATTCCAGAAGGTCCATTGGAACAAAAATGGAACAAACACAAAGCAGAGATCAAAGTAGTTTCGCCAGCCAACAAACGTAAGTTGGACATCATTGTTATCGGTACAGGTTTGGCCGGCGCTTCGGCTGCCGCTTCGCTTGGCGAGTTGGGCTACAAGGTTAAGGTTTTCTGCATTTCGGATTCACCTCGCCGTGCGCACTCAATCGCCGCGCAAGGGGGGATCAATGCCGCCAAAAACTACCAAAACGATAACGACTCGGTCTATCGTTTGTTTTATGATACAATCAAAGGTGGCGATTATCGTGCTCGCGAGGCTAACGTCTATCGCTTGGCCGAGGTAAGCAACGCTATCATCGATCAATGTGTGGCACAAGGCGTGCCTTTTGCACGTGACTATGGCGGATTGCTCGACAACCGATCTTTCGGTGGAGCGCAAGTGAGCCGTACTTTTTATGCTCGCGGACAAACCGGGCAACAACTCCTGTTGGGAGCCTACGCGGCTTTGAACCGTCAAATTCAAAAAGGTTCGGTCGAAAGTTTTTCGCGCCACGAAATGTTGGATCTTGTGATGATCGACGGCAAGGCGCGCGGGATCTTGGCTCGTAACCTTGTCACTGGCGAAATCGAACGCTTCGGAGCACACGCCGTTGTGCTGGCTTCGGGGGGGTATGGTAATGTCTTCTTTTTGAGCTCGAACGCCATGAACTGTAACGGTTCGGCCGCTTGGCAATGCTACAAAAAAGGAGCCATGTTTGCCAATGCTTCCTTTACTCAGATTCACCCAACGTGTATCCCCGTCCATGGCGACCAACAATCGAAACTCACACTCATGTCAGAGTCTTTGCGTAACGATGGTCGGATATGGGTTCCTAAGAAAAAAGAGGACGTCCAAGCTTTGCGTAGTGGCAAACGCCTAGCCTCGACAATACCGGAAGAAGATCGCGATTACTATTTGGAACGTCGCTATCCTGCCTTTGGCAACTTGGTTCCTCGTGATGTGGCCTCGCGAGCAGGCAAGGAGCGTTGCGATGCCGGCTTTGGGGTCAACAAAACAGGGCTGGCCGTCTTCTTGGACTTTAGCGCCGCTATCGAACGTCTGGGTATCGATATGATCAAGGAACGTTATGGTAATCTGTTCCAAATGTACGAAAAGATTACCGACGTCAATCCATACAAAGAACCGATGATGATCTATCCTGCGATCCACTATACGATGGGTGGCGTTTGGGTGGATTACAACCTTCAAACCACAATTGATGGCCTGTATTGCATTGGCGAGGCTAACTTCTCGGATCACGGAGCTAATCGCCTAGGGGCTTCGGCTCTGATGCAAGGTTTGGCCGATGGTTACTTTATTTTGCCATACACAATTGGTGATTACTTGGCGCACGAGATCCAAACACCACATATAGACACCAATAATCCGGCCTTTGAACAGGCTGAAAAACTGGTCAAAGACAAGATCGCAAAACTGTTCGCCATTCAAGGCACACGCTCGGTGGACGACTTCCACAAGGAACTTGGGCTTATTATGTGGAACAATGTGGGTATGGGACGTCGCAAAGAAGATCTAGAAAAAGCAATCGAACTGATCCCTAAGTTGCGCGAGGAATTTTGGAAAAATGTTCGCGTGACCGGTCAACCAGACCAATTCAACCAAGAAATAGAGAAGGCACTCCGCGTGGCTGACTTTATGGAGATGGGTGAATTGATGGCACGCGATGCGCTCAACCGTAATGAATCGTGCGGGGGGCACTTCCGTGAAGAGTATCAAACACCGGAGGGCGAGGCCTTGCGTGACGACGAAAACTACGCTTATGTGGCCGCTTGGCAATACGAAGGCTTTGGACAAGTGCCATCGCTCCACAAAGAGCCGCTCGTTTTCGAGAATGTCAAACTAGCTCAACGTAACTATAAAGAGTAATTATTTTCAAAAAGATGAATTTAACATTAAAAATATGGCGTCAAGCCTCGCCAAAGGCCAAAGGGGCTTTTGAGCAATATTCGGTGACAAATATTTCGCCCGACACTTCGTTTCTCGAAATGCTCGATATTCTCAATAACGATCTAATTCACCAAGGTAAAGATCCGGTGGCTTTCGATCACGACTGTCGTGAGGGTATTTGCGGTGCATGTTCGTTGTATGTCAATGGATTTGCGCATGGGCCGGATTCAGAGATCACTACCTGCCAACTTCACATGCGTAAGTTCCACGACGGGCAGACAATTACTATCGAGCCATGGCGTTCGGCTTCTTTTCCGGTGATCAAGGATTTGGTTGTAGATCGTCGTGCTTTCGAGAAGATATTACAGGCAGGTGGTTATGTGTCGGTCAACACTGGTGGTGTGCCAGATGCCAATTCGATTCCTATTCCACGCAAAGACGCCGAAGAGTCGATGGACGCGGCGGCGTGTATTGGTTGTGGAGCGTGTGTGGCCACTTGCAAGAATGGTTCGGCGATGTTGTTTGTTTCGGCGCGTGTATCTTCGTTAGCTTTGTTGCCTCAGGGCAAGGTCGAGGCTGCTCGTCGTGTGAAGGCGATGATTGCTAAGATGGATGAATTGGGCTTTGGGGGTTGCACTAACACTCGTGCTTGCGAGGCGGAGTGTCCTAAGAAGATTTCGATTTCAAACATTGCGCGATTGAATCGCGAATTTTTGACGGCCAAATTGCGTGACTAAGTAATTATTTCGGTTGGCGGGGGTACGTTGATTATTCGGTGTACTTGTTGTTTGATCGGGAAGATAGCAAGAAGACCTTTTCAGTATATTTACTGGGGAGGTTTTTTTGTGTAATTATTCATTTGATGCTGCGGTTTTGGGGCACACAGCCCCAAGTAGTGCCAGTTCAGAAAAGCGAAGTTTTCAAGAGCTGGTTAAGAAAAACG
>JAVWYC010000139.1:0-4950 GCA_036661755.1 Mucinivorans sp.
TATCTTGGGGCAGGCGTGCCCCAAACCCTCGCTGACGATTAAATGCGATTTTAGGCATTGAAATGTGGGCAACCGCGGATGACCCTAGCTGTGCAGCTAAGGCAAACCGCTCGCGTCACGCCACAACCTTGCTACTTGGGGCTGCGCGCCCCAAACCCGCGACCACATAAGTGGCATTCTGTTTTCAGTGAATAACTGAGTTGAAACTCATTAAGTTGACATTCGCCAAGCCAAAACAACCCCACCCAACCACAAATAACCTAAATCCACTTCACCAAAGCAAAATCCTGACGGTGTGGCAACTCTATATTAGTAGCGTAAACACGAATAGCTGCATCAAAAGTCCCCGTCACCTCAGGCGATGAGGCCAACTGATAACGCACTACACTGCCCTCAACCGACGAAATCGAAAATTGAGCCGTTGTGCGAATCTTCGTCTTCTCCTCACCCGAAGTCATCGGCTCGGCAATGATAAGCTCAACACCAATATCCTCCTTGTGCAACCCATCAATGTCCAAAGTCACCTCCAACATATAATTGCGACCCATAACTATCGCCTCGTGCGTCAAGTCATATTTCTTGGTCTCAAGAACCTGAATGTTATCCCACGAACGCGATACACGACGTTTCCATGCCGCAATCTCACGAGCCTTAGCAAAATCATGCGCAACTAAATGCGTGTGACGCTCAAATAACTTGCCATAAAAACGATCTTCATAGTCCTGCATCATACGATTGGTTGTGAAATTTAATGCCACCTGCGCCACGCAATTCTTCATTAGTTGCAACCAACGCTTAGACATGCCGTTTTTGTCCTTGTCGTAATAAGCCGGCACAATCTGATCCTCAATTGTGGCATAAACCATCTCGGCGTCCAATTCGTCTTGGAAACGTTGATCTTCAAAAGTGCGCTCCATTGGCAACATCCAACCCGCGCCATCTTTGTAGCCTTCGACCCACCAACCATCGAGCACCGAAAACTGCATCACACCATTCATCACCGCCTTTTCGCCCGAGGTACCCGAAGCCTCCAAAGGCCGCGTTGGCGTGTTGAGCCATACGTCAACCCCTTGAACCATGCGACGAGCAAGCTCCATATCGTAGTTTTGCAGGAAGATCACCTTGCCCACAAATTGCGGCATTTTCGACACTTCGACTATTCGTTTGATTAGGTCTTGCCCCGCTTTGTCGGCCGGGTGCGCCTTGCCGGCAAAGACGAACTGCACGGGGCGCTCCGGATTGTTCACCAAAGCCTCCAAACGCTCCATGTTCGTAAAGAGTAGGTGTGCACGTTTATAGGTTGCAAAACGACGCGCAAAGCCAATGGTGAGCGAATCGGTCTTCAACTCCTCTTGGATCTGAACTAATTGACGTGGCGAGTCGAAACGAAATTGCATCGGATCGGCCACACGATGACGAATGAGGTTCATCAAACGCTCTTTGAGGTACAAACGAGCCGACCAAAATTCTTCGTCCGGAATATTATATATTTTCTGCCAATTCTCGCGCGAGTAATCACCGCAACGGAAACTCTCGCCGAAGTATTTGAAATACAGCTGTTTGAGCTTCGATGCAGTCCACGTAGGGAAGTGCACCCCGTTGGTCACATAGCCAATATGGAGCTCATCGGCCAAGTATCCCGGCCACAAATGGCCCAGAATATCTTTGCTCACCTCGCCGTGCAGCCAGCTCACGCCGTTCACCTCTTGGCTCATGTTGCAAGCCAAAACGCTCATCGAGAATTTTTCGCCGGCATTGTTAGGATTCGATTTACCTAGGTTGATAAATTGTTCCCAGGTCAACTTCAAACGATCGGGTAAGTGACCCATGTATTGACGAATCATGCCCTCGTCGAAAGCATCGTGCCCCGCAGGCACCGGGGTGTGAGTGGTGAAAAGAGACGACGAACGAACGGCCTCCAAAGCCTCCGAAAAGCTCAGATCGCCATCTTGTATGAAATTATAGGCGCGTTCCAAGCTCAAGAAAGCCGCGTGACCCTCGTTGCAATGATAAACGTCGGACACTATGCCCAGCGTTTTGAGCAAACGCACACCGCCAATACCAAGCAACAGCTCCTGTTTGAGGCGATTATCCCAATCGCCGCCATAGAGGTGATGGGTGATAGAGCGATCCTCCGGTAGGTTCAGGTCATGATCCGTATCCATCAAATAGAGCTCCGTACGCCCCACATCGCAACGCCAAATACGCGCGTAAACGTCGCGCCCCGGGAAAGATACTTTGACTGTTTTCCACTCGCCTTTTTCGTCACGCACGGGCGTAATGGGCAGTTTGTCGAAATTCTGAGGTTCATAACCCGCCTCTTGTTCGCCGGCGTTGCTCAGGCGTTGGGTGAAATAGCCATAGCGATAGAGCAGCCCCACACCAGTCATTGGTACGTTTTTGTCCGACGACTCCTTCAAATAGTCACCAGCCAAAATACCCAAACCTCCCGAATAAATTTTTAGCGAAGCGTGTAGGCCAAACTCCATCGAGAAATAAGCAATCTTAGGACGTGCAGCCCCGTCTTTGGCCGCCATATAAGCTTGAAATTGAGCGTAAACATCGTTTAACTTAGAGAGAAAATCATCGTCGGCTACTAGTTTCTTCAAGTCCGAAAGTGTCAAATGATCCAACATCGCGATTGGGTTACGATCTACTTGGCTCCACAACTCCGGATCGATGCTCTCAAAAAGCCAACGCGCCGAATCGTTCCAACTCCACCAAAGGTTTTTGGTCAACACCTCCAACGAGTGCAACTCTTGTGGGATCGACCGCTCTACTATCATACGCGTCCACGCAGGGCCGCAAGCCGGCGCCACTTGTTGCGATAGAAATTTAACTTGCTCGTGCACCTCGCCGCCGTCTTGACGCAAGGCCTCAATGCGCTCTTGCGCTGTATCTAATGCCATTGTATATGCTTTTTCGTAATTTATAAATAAGTTGCTCCACAGAGCAATTTGTGAAAGTTCCATTGATTGACTTCGCAAGAGCTCCATCTCCATTTTCGGCATCGCAGCATAGGTAGCCAAAGTGCTACTGATAGCCGCCACCAGCTCCTCGCTGTTGGAATCTGTGCGAGGAATAACCATCACACCGTGATGCTCACCTTGGGCGTGCGAATTGACCCACAGACCAAAACCGGCCAAAGTGGTGGTGATGGTGGGCACTCCAAAGGCAATACTTTCGAGCGGCGTGTAGCCCCATGGCTCATAGTATGAAGGGAAAACAGTGACGTCAGCACCCACCAAAAGTTCGTAATAACTCTTGTTGAAAATCCCATCGTCGCCGTTCAGATAGCAAGGCACAAACATCACACGCACCGAACCGCGCGCATCGAGCAGACCGCGATAACGCAAACGCCCGATCACCGGATCGCCATCTTGATCGCCCAGGTAATGAGTTGTGTTGGCTATGTTGCGCGCCTCGACCTGCGAAGTGCCGTCGGCGAGTTTGAGCTGCAGATCGCGCCGTGGGCCGTGGTTCCAACAAGGCACCATAATGTAGGCCAATATAGGGCGTGCGGTGCCGATTTGTTGCAGACTATCGAGCGAGTCTATAAATTCGTCGATCCCCTTGTTCTTAAATTCATAACGTCCGCTAATGGCCACAATCAAAGGATCGGCCTGAAAATCTTCGCCCAGCGCAGCTTCGGCCACCGAAATGAGCGTGTCTCGAGCTTGGGCACGTTTGTCGATGTAGTCTTGTCCTTGGAAGACGAAGCTATTTTCAAAGCCATTGGCAGTCACCGTGCTCACTTGTTGCCCCAGCATAGCTTGGCATTCGTGTGCTGTGAGCTCGCTCACCGTGGTGAAGGCGTCGCAGTTGTGTGCGGCCTGTTTTTCGAGGCTATGTTTGGCCACCACGCCAAATTGGTTGGCCAATTCGTCGGCGTTGTAGCTGTCCATTCGCTCATAGAGCGGCAGCCCGTTGCCGGCGATACACCGTCCCATCACCGTGGCGTGGGTGGTGAAAAGTGTGGCTATGTGCGGCGAGTGTTTGCGCAAATAGAGTGCTCCGCTACATGTCATCCATTCGTGGAAATGCGCCAGTATTTTGTCGTTAGCTTTGGTATAGAATTGCGAGAAAGATTCCACCACACGTGCAGCCGCGTAGCCAAAAAGGACAGGCTCCACATAGTCCCACCCGCCCGAAAGGCTATCCACGCCATAATCAACCCATAGTTGAGCGAGCAGTTCGTCTTTGCGTGCGATAAAGGATTTGGAGTCGACCAGCAGCGTGAGAGGCGATCCGGCGACTTTCCAGTGACCGATTCTCACCCGGAGCCCTTCTTTGTAGGCAGCGGTGCGCCAAGGGACAAATAGCGTAGAGTCTTCCGTAAATTCAGGGTTTCCTCCTTCTCGTTGCAGGTCTGGCCCGATGACAATGTAGTTGTCGTATTTTTGCATAGCAGTGAGGGCTTTTGTTCCCACAACTGTGTGAATGCCACCTACTTTGTTGCAAACTTCCCACGAGGTTTCAAAGATATAGCGAGGTAGATTTTCGTGCGACATATATTTTTAGATTTATGTATTAGTAACAATTGCTAATTTATTGCATTGTTGAATTTGCGTTGGTTTTCGATGCCAAGTTATTATAAATTAATGCTCAAAGATATAAATTAATTGTTATAAATCTAGCAATAACGCAATAATTTTTTATTGT
The DNA here is from genome assembly GCA_036661755.1 of Mucinivorans sp. Taxonomy (GTDB): domain Bacteria; phylum Bacteroidota; class Bacteroidia; order Bacteroidales; family Rikenellaceae; genus Mucinivorans. The sequence continues at coordinate 4,663 of JAVWYC010000139.1, forward strand.
TATAGGGCGATAGTTTTTTTATGAGTTTTAGAGTATGTTTTTAAGTTTCTGTTAAAAAATTCAAGTTTCGGATAAAAAAGCGCGTTAAAATTTGCAAATAATTTGCAAATAATAAAAATTGTAGTACTTTTGCAACAGTAATTGAGGCGCATGCGTTGTTTGGGGTTGCTTTTGAGGGGCAGTTTTTTATGGCGTATTATCTTTTCCCGAGCTTGTTCTTCTAAGAGAGTTTGTTTGTAAGGGGGGATAAGGGTGCAGCGATTATTTTATTTAATGGAGAGATGGCAG
>JAVWYC010000140.1:0-4920 GCA_036661755.1 Mucinivorans sp.
GAATCGTGACTTTTGAAAAAGTCACCCAAAACTTTTCTTGAAAAACTGCGTTTTTCTGAACCGGCTCTTGGAAACGTCGTTTTTCTTAATTTGCTCTTGAAAACTGCGCTTCTCTGAACTATTCTTGGACACTTCGCTTTCCTGAACCGACTCTTAGCCACTTCCTCCTCATTGCAAACCTTAAACTAACTTAACACAACAGACCCCTTGCGCATGTACTCATCGTTAATGCGAAATACAAAACGACCTCCAAACACCAAACTCACCACAGATACCAACACCGTCAATCCAAAATTCAAAATAAACGCAAAACGATTATCCGAAACTACTGAAAAAATATACCCCAAACCATCAACAATCAACGGCGCCACAGTTACCGCTACATAATTGGTGGCCAAAACAAAAGACAAAGCCAAAGTCACCTTGCGCTCCGATGCAGCACACTCTACACCCTTGTCGTACATGATTGGCTGCACAACACCAAAACCAAAACCCATCAACACTGCCCCCACACCAAAAAATATCGCCGTCTCACTGACAGCAATCACCAACAAACCCAAAGCAATGACCATTAAAGATATGAAAATAGTGTACTGCCTCAAAATACGAATCACATAAGGCAACACCAATCCAGGCAAAAAAATAGCAAAGAAAAATAACGCCGTCACTACACCTAAAACTGCACTTGATATTGCGTATTGCTGCATCAAAAAAGGCAAGTTATAGGCCACGCTAACTGTTGCATAGCAAACAAAAAAGTAAAGCGACACAATACCATAAAGTCGCCCCGCGATCAGCCCCCCAACCACCCTTTGCCCCAAACGCGCATCGCCACTTGCCGCGTGATTGATCACCCGAGTGCCAATGGTAGAAATGGCGTTATTGCCGGGACGCGGCAAAAAAATAGCCAACGCCAAAGGGATAACAGGAATCAAATAGACCAAAAACGGCAAGCGCCAATTCTCGCCTTCGAGCTGCCCCACGGCCAAAGTGGCCAAGACTAACGAAATGTTGGCGATCCCCGACTTTATCCCCAACTGTTGCATACGATATTTACCCGTAAAAGAGTCGGCTAACAAGCTGGCAGCCAGAGGAATCAAGAGCCCGCACCCTAAGCCCAAAAACGCACTAATGACAATCAATTCCACCATCGAATTGGCCAAAAGATAAGCCAAACCACTCACCAAATAGATCAACAAAGCAACCGTCACAATGGCCACTTTGCTGCGCGACTCGGCCAGGCGACCCGAAATGAGCACAAAAGGGATAATGACCAGATTGGGAATGATGGTCAAAAGCTGAATTTCGAGCTGCGAGGTGTCGGCAAAAATCATATCCAACCTACCCAACAAAGGGCTCACAGCCAGTCCTGGAAGGTTGACCACCAACGATATAGACCATATCGCAAGCAATGTCATAATGGGCATTGTGCCTTTGCCTGTTTGTATGCGGATCATTTTCTGTTGTGACTTTTTTATGGGGTTTTTGTGAAATTTCTGTTAAATTTTTGTGTGATTTTCGCGTGACTTTTTTTGTGAAAACTTCCGGAAATTGCTTTTTAGGCGTTGAGCCACGGATCGCAAAACACTCATTTACAAGAGAGTAGATTCCGTTTTTTCGACCCTATTGGCCTTGATTAAAAAATCAATTCTCGGAAGTCCCCATAAAATCCATTGCTACAAAAAACATGCAAGAATCATACCACTTTCAAGATTAAAATATGTACCTTTGTCACTTATTTTTAGACTAATCTCTCTTGAACTATGACTTGGCTTTACGATCTGTTTTTTCTACCCTCGATCGCTCATTCGATTTTAATTCTTGCGCTTACCATCGCCGTGGGCTTGATGTTGAGTAAGTTGAGCATCAAAGGAATCTCTTTTGGTATTGCTTGGATTTTATTTATGGGTCTAATTTTTTCGCACTTTGGCATGCGCCTCACACCCGAGGTCGGCCACTTTGCCAAAGAGTTTGGGCTCATACTCTTTGTCTACTCTATCGGTTTGCAAGTGGGGCCCGGATTTTTCTCCTCTTTGCGCCAAGGGGGGCTGACGCTCAACATGTTAGCCGCCGCCATTGTCTTTCTTGGGTGTGGTGTGACCTACATTATTCATATAGTTTCGGGCGAGGATCTTTCTACTTTGGTTGGCGTACTTTCGGGGGCTGTCACCAATACGCCCGGCTTGGGAGCGGCTCAACAAACTTTTCTCGACACAACAGGTAGCGATTCGGCACCAATTGCCATGGGCTATGCCGTGGCCTACCCTTTGGGCGTGGTGGGCATTATACTCTCGATGATGTTTATGCGTTCGATTTTTGCAGCCAAATTGTGCAATAATGAAATCACAGAACACAAAGAAAATCAAGAGCCTTGCTGTGTGAGCATCAAAATAAAAAATCCGGCGATCGAAGGTCGCTCGATCAATGAAATTCATAGGCTTATCAATCGTAAATTTATCGTTTCGCGTATTATTCACCCCGACGATAAGATCGAAATCGCTGTCCAATCAACCGTTGTTCACCAAGCCGATATTCTGCGCATCGTTGCATCGCCAGAGTGCGTGGAGTCACTCATTGCCTTTTTTGGCGAACAAGTGGAGTTCTATATCGACCTGAACGACAAAGGCAATCCAGACCTTATCAACACTCGTATTGTGGTCACAAAGTCGAAGATCAATGGTCGCCAAATTGGCGAGCTCAACATTCGTTCGCTCTTTGGGGTCACCATCACAAGGGTCAATCGGGCAGGGGTAGACCTAGTAGCGTCGCCCGATTTGCGCCTACAAATTGGCGATCGAGTGACGGTAGTGGGCAAGGATAGTTCGATAGCCAAGGTGGCTGATTTGTTGGGCAATTCGCTCAAAAGGCTCAACGCACCAAATCTGTTCCCTATTTTCTTTGGTATTTTTCTTGGGGTATTGGTTGGCTCCATTCCGTTTTTCATTCCCGGTATTCCGCAGGCAGTTAAATTGGGGCTTGCCGGCGGGCCGTTGATTGTGGCTATTTTGATCGGGCGCTTTGGGCCTCACTATAAATTAGTGACCTTCACCACTCAAAGTGCCAATATGATGATTCGCGAGATCGGCATTTCGATATTTCTGGCGGCGGTAGGCCTTAGCGCCGGCGAAAAATTCATCGAAACGATAGTCAACGGAGGCTACTGGTGGGTGCTTTATGGCATCGGAATCACAATTATACCGCTGCTTATTGTCGGTTTTATTGGCCTATGGCGCTATAAATTGGATATTGGTACTTTGATGGGACTCCTATCGGGCAGCATGACCGACCCTCCGGCATTGGCCTATGCCAACGGCAATTCAAGCAACGACAAAGCCTCGGTGGCCTATGCTACCGTCTATCCGCTCACTATGTTTCTTCGCGTGCTGACCGCTCAAATCTTAATCTTGATCGCCGTTAGTTAACCTATCAACCTTTGGCATACGAATATTTTTCGCAAGAAATTTGCATGCGTTTATTTTGATCAAGCAAGGCTTTATTCAAAATAAACGCCGGAGCGTGGCCGTGGTTACGTGAGTATCTATCTTTTGGCGTCATAACACTAAGTAACCCCCAAAAAAGCAGCCTAAAAATTACGATATTCGTCGTGCCCCGAATTAATAATTCGTGGCACTGTGCGTAATTAAAATAGCTTACAAGAGAATTTTTCAATAAATTTTCGTATCTTAGCTCCAACATATAATAACACAAAAAAATGAGCAATTTATTATACCGCGTAACGTGTAGCGAAAAAGTACACCCGGAATGGAGCTATAACGCCGTTGTTTACGAACTCAACACTCGCCAATTCACCCCACAGGGGACTCTTTCGGCCGCCACTGCGCAACTGAATCGGCTCAAAGACTTGGGCGTCGACATTATATGGATCATGCCGATCTTCCCCATAGGCAAAGAGCGCCGCAAAGGTAGCCTGGGCAGTTACTATTCTATTGCCGACTACACGGCCGTCAACGAGGAGTTTGGAACGATTGACGATTTTGCGATTTTCGTGGCACGCGCTCACCACCTGGGCATGCACGTGATAATGGACTGGGTAGCCAACCACACGGCTCGCGACGCTCGCTGGGCCAAAGAACACCCGGATTGGTATGAATGGGATCATACGTTGAACGAAATCGCTACACCTTTCGATTGGGACGATACAGCCAAACTCGACTACTCCAATCCCCAGATGCGAGAAGAGATGATCAGTTCAATGAAGTTTTGGATCGAATGTGCGGCTATTGATGGTTTTCGCGCCGATATGGCAATGTTGGTTCCTATCGATTTTTGGGAAGAAGCCACTAAGGCTCTCACCAAATTCATTCAATCGCATGGTGGTGAGCTCTTTATGCTAGCCGAAGCCGAGGGCGAGGAGTTTCATCGCCAAGCTTTCGACGCTACTTACAGTTGGGAATTGCATCATATTTTCAACAATATAGCCCACGGTCAAGCCAATGCTTATACGTTGGGTGATCGGTTGGCCTACGAAAATAATATTTATTGTTCGTCGGCCATGCGTTTGCTTTTCACATCAAATCATGATGAAAATTCGTGGAACGGGTCGGAGTGGGAGCGTATGGGTGCAGCGGCGCCAGCTTTTGCTGCGTTAACTTTTGTGTTGAGCGGCATGCCGTTGATTTACAATGGCCAAGAGTCGGCGTTGGGTCGGCGATTGGCTTTTTTCGAGCGTGATCCTATCGAGTGGTCGGAGTTGTTGTCGGGCGAGGTAGCTCCTCGCATGGAGCACTATTATCGAGATCTTTCGACGCTTCGCCACACTCACCCGGCTTTGCGTTCTGGCGATCGGGGGGGTGATATATGGACTATCGAAAACAGCGAACCGTGGCGAGTATTTGCCATCAAGCGCAGCAAGGACAATCACACTGTTATTGCTCTTTTCAACCTTAGTGATACGCAGGC
>JAVWYC010000141.1:0-4826 GCA_036661755.1 Mucinivorans sp.
CTTAACGCCCAAAGCAATTAAAATCACACCTCCCACAATCTCACTCAATGAACCTAAATGACCCTGACTGCGACGACCAAGCCACAAACCAACCAAACTCGCCACAAAAGTTATCACACCAATCACAACCACTGCCCACAATATATTCACCAAAGGCGAAGCCTGAACAATGTCGATAGAAACAAAAGCCAAAGCCACACCAGCCGCACAAGCGTCAATGGAAGTGGCCAAACCCAATACCACAGAACGAGTAAAGGTCAAAGCATCACTCGGCATGCTCTCGGCTAACTTCTTGTGTGAGGAAGCTCGCAATTCACGCACCGCTCCATAAATCATCTTGCCACCCAAAAAAAGTAGCAAGGTGAAAGCGATCCAATGATCCCAAAAAGAGATCAAATCACGAAATTTGAAAGCCAAAAACCACCCAAGCAGTGGCATTAAAGCCTGCATCAAAGCTAGGATAGCCGCAAAACGCACCGCACGCCATCGACGCCAAACACAACAAGATATGCCTGTGCTGAGCGAAACGGCAAACGAGTCGAAACACAGCCCCAAGGCCAGTAGTATGATCAAATAAAGTGTCATCGGCGGGGCCTATCTTTCGCGCGCCTATTGCCCTAAAATCCAAGCAAACATCAACGGCGCAACGATAGTAGCATCGCTCTCGACGATGAATTTCGGCGTATCGGCATCGAGTTTACCCCATGTGATTTTCTCGTTAGGCACAGCGCCCGAATAAGAACCGTATGAGGTGGTGGAGTCTGAAATTTGACAGAAATATGCCCAGAAAGGCACTTCTGTCCAGCCCAAGTCTTGGTACATCATTGGCACACAGCAAATAGGGAAGTCACCCGATATGCCGCCGGCGATTTGGAAGAAGCCCACCCCCGCGCCGCCTGAATTGGCACGATACCACTCGGTGAGGTAGATCATGTATTCGATCCCCGATTTAACGGTCGATGCTTTGCATTCGCCTTTGATTACATAGGATGTAAAGATATTCCCCATTGTTGAATCTTCCCAGCCGGGCACGATGATGGGGATATTTTTTTCGCATGCGGCCAACATCCACGAGTTTTTCGGGTCGATTTCGTAATATTGTTCGAGCACTCCGCTGCGGATCATTTTGTACATATATTCGTGAGGCAAGAATCGTTCGCCATTTTTGTCGGCATCTTTCCATATTTTAGAGATATGGCCTTGCAAGCGGCGGAAGGCTTCTTCCTCGGGGATACAGGTGTCGGTCACTCGGTTCATGTGGTTGTCCAGCAATTCGCGTTCTTGGTCGGGAGTCAGGTCGCGATAGTTTGGCACGCGTTTGTAGTGTGAGTGAGCCACCAAGTTCATCAAATCTTCTTCGAGGTTGGCACCCGTGCAAGTGATGATTTGCACTTTGTCTTGGCGGATCATTTCGGCCAGTGAAATACCAAGTTCGGCCGTCGACATAGCGCCTCCCATGGTGATCATCATTTTGCCGCCTTTGTTTATGTGAGCTTCGTAGGCTTTGGCAGCGTCCATAAGGGCTGCCGCGTTGAAGTGACGGTAATTGTGTTCGATAAATTGAGAAATAGGACCTTTCATTTTCGTTATCAATTAAAGATTATGATTTTGTTTTTACGTTTCCAATCACACAAAGTTAATACAAAAAAACGAGATTGAAAAGTGTAATGTCATAGAATTGAAGGTCAAATGATTTGGGTGACTATCTAAGGGGCGATGATTTTTTGTAATGCTAAAGCTAATATTGGTTACCATGCACGGGATAGGGCCTCTTTTTTTTCGCTTGTCGATGAATATGTAGGGTGTGGGGGGGGATTTTTCAAGATAAACTTTTCTCTAACAACCGAAGCTTACGTCAAATTAATATTTTGCGCGATTTTGCGCGAAGCGATTGTCGCTAAAACCATAAAATAGTGTGGTGAATCATATTCTTTGGATCATTTTTTTGATATTTGCTTCATGAAATTGTTGAAAATAATTATCTTTGTCATAACATAATAGGAGTTCAAAGAATATAGGAATGTAATTATAATTTTACAAAAAGAATAAAGAAACTATGTGTTGACAATTATAATAAGAGACTAACGAGCCTTGTCAATCAAGGCAATAAGTCAGCTATATATCATCTCAGATAGTTATGGTGATGTTACTATTAAACAATAAAAGAAATTTTTAGTACCTTTGTAGACTTTTAGATATAGCAAGTACAATATTTTATTTTAATAGCATTATGGATTTACTCGAAAGAATTAAGGAGCAAGCGCGCTCCAACAAAAAGCGCATTGTTTTACCCGAAGCAACCGAACAACGTACAATGCGTGCGGCGAACGAATTGTTGGGCGATGGAATTGTTGATTTGACACTCATTGGCAATCGAGAGAAAGTGCTCTCGTTGGCCGAGGATTGGGGGCTGGAAAACATTAAAAATGCAACTATTGTCGATCCGTTGGATCACCCAAAAAAAGAGCAATATGTAAATAAAATGGTGGAATTGCGCGCCTCGAAAGGCTTGACGGTGAGCCAAGCGCAAGTGCTTATCGAAAATCCGTTGTGTCTGGGCGTGATGATGATCAAGTGTGGCGATGCGGACGGCGAAGTGGCCGGAGCAATAAATGCCACAGGTGATGTGTTGCGTCCTGCCTTTCAATATGTGAAGACAAAGCCGGGCGTGTCGGTTGTCAGCGGGGCGATGATCATGATTTTCAAAGATAAACATTATGGCGATAACGGCATGATGGTTTTTGCCGATTGCGCTGTGCACCCTAACCCTACGGCCGAAGAGTTAGCACAAATAGCAGTGCTCACCGGGCGTACCACACGCTCTATTGCAGGGCTCGAGCCTCGTATTGCCATGTTGTCATTTTCTACCAAAGGATCGGCCAAAAACGAAATGGTCGACAAAGTGGTCGAAGCCACACGTCTGGCACAAGAGATGGCGCCGGATTTGCAAATTGATGGCGAATTGCAAGCCGATGCGGCCATTGTGCCCGGTATCGGTAGCTCGAAAGCCCCAGGCTCTAAAATCGCAGGACGTGCCAATGTGTTGGTCTTCCCAACGCTCGAAGTGGGCAATATCTCCTATAAATTAGTGCAGCGCTTGGCCGATGCTCAGGCGATTGGCCCGATTTTGCAAGGTATGGCCGCGCCGATTAACGACCTGAGCCGCGGTTGCTCGACCCAAGATATAGTTTCGCTTGTAGCCATCACCGCCCTGCAAGCTCAAATGCAATAAGTTAAAAAAATCAAAAATTATGAAGATTTTAGTGCTCAATTGTGGTAGCTCCTCAATAAAATATCAGCTCATAGATATGAACGGCCGTGATGATAGCAAAGTTATGGCTAAGGGTCAGGTGGAGCGTATCGGCTTGACAGACAGTGTACTAACCCACAAGGCGGAGGGGAAACCAAAATATACTTTTGTGCAGAATATTTCCGATCAATCGGTTGGTATTAATTGTATTTTGCAAGCTTTGACCGATCCGGATCATGGTGTGATTAGTTCGTTGTCCGAAATTTCGGCAGCCGGTCACCGTGTGGCTCATGGTGGCGAATATTTCAAAGATTCGGCTATTGTGAACCCGACAGTTAAGCAACAAATAGAGAGCTGTTTTGAGTTGGCTCCGCTCCACAATCCGGCCAGTTTGAAGGGTATTCTTTCGATCGAAAAGCTGTTGCCTTCGATTGAGCAGGTGGCTGTTTTCGACACCTCTTTCCACTCGTCGATGCCGCGCGAGGCTTACCTCTACGCCATCCCTTATAAATATTATGAAGAGTTGCGTGTGCGTCGTTATGGTTTCCATGGTACGTCGCATAAATATGTGGCACAAAAGGCGTGTGAAATGACGGGTCTCGATTTTATGACCTCGAAGATCATCACTTGCCATATTGGCAACGGGGCTTCGGTGACGGCTATCAAAAATGGTCGTTCGATCGACACTTCGATGGGTTTTACGCCCGTTGATGGTTTGGTGATGGGTACTCGTTCGGGTGCGATTGATCCGAGTGCGATACTTTATATTATGGAGAAAGAGGGTCTCACGCCAAACAAGGCTAATGATTTGATCAACAAGCAATCTGGTTTGTTGGGTGTGTCGGGTGTGTCGAGTGACATGCGTGATGTGAGGCAGGCAGCCGAGGCGGGCGATGACAAGGCTCAGTTGGCCATTGCTATGTTTGCGGCTCGTATCAAGCATTATGTGGGGGCTTATTTTGCGGAGCTCGAAGGGGCGGATATGATTGTTTTCACTGGTGGTGTGGGCGAGCACGAGCCTGCGATGCGTTATAAGGTGTGTCGTGGATTGACTTCGATGGGTATTGAGTTAGACGAGCATGTAAACGAAGGGGTTTCGGGAGCCGATGCTGTGGTTAGTGCATCTTCGTCGAGGGTGAAGGTTGTAGTGGCTTGCACGGACGAGGAGTTGGTTATTGCTTCCGATACATTTCGTTTGTTGCGTCGTCGTCCGGAGTAGTGGGTGTTGATATTTTCTGCTAGTTGTTGGTTGCAGGATGTCAGTTGCTAGGATTGCGACTTTGGCTATAGTTTTATGATTATAAGGGGGATCCTTGGGATTGGTTAGAGGGATGTTATTATTTCTAACTAATTTCGGGGATTTTTTTGTGATTATTGGCTAGACCAGACAATCAAATGGCATGCTATAACCGGGTTCAGAAAAGCGAAGTTTTCAAGAACAGTTAAGAAAGAAACGAAATCACTCGGAGCCGATTCAGAAAAACGCAGCTTGTAAGAACCAGTTAAGAAAAACGAAGTTTTTCAAGAAAAGTTTTGGGTGACTTTTTCAAAAGTCACGATTCGACACGGCGCCTGC
>JAVWYC010000142.1:0-4676 GCA_036661755.1 Mucinivorans sp.
TGCCGAATCGTGACTTTTGAAAAAGTCACCCAAAACTTTTCTTGAAAAACTTCGTTTTTCTTAACTGGTTCTTGAAAACTTCGTTTTTCTGAACCGGCTCTTGAAAACTTCGTTTTTCTGAATCGGCTCTCATGAATTTTACTTTATGATTATTAATCTATTAAACCACAACAACCAAAACACCACACGCCCTTCCACAAAAAAAATAGTTTACAATTATTTGTAAATAAGAATTTTTCTAATTATCTTTGCTCTACACTAATCTCCCCTACGGCAATGGATATAACAAGTCTTACAGGTCTGGGCATCGGCCTTAGTACATTTATTATTATAGGACTCTTCCACCCCGTGGTGGTCAAAGCCGAATACTACTTCGGAACACGCTGCTGGTGGGCGTTCCTAGTGCTTGGGCTCTTGGCAGTGGCCGTGTCGGTGATGGTGAACAACGTCTTTGTGTCGGCCCTACTCGGCGTGCTGGCCTTCTCGTCGTTCTGGACAATAAAAGAAGTGTTTGAACAACGCGAACGAGTCAAAAAAGGCTGGTTCCCACGCAATCCGCAACGCAAATACGATTTTTAAGATAAAATACAATGATGGAATACTCAAAACGTCTACGATCATACGGTATTCGCATTACTCCACAACGCTTGGCCGTCTATGCTATGTTGATGGAAATGGGCCACTCCTCTGTCGAAGAAATGGTGGCGGCTTTGTGCCAAATCCACCCTAATGTCACCGTCTCGACCGTCTATAATGTGCTGGATTGCTTTGCTCGCCACGGGTTGATCAATCGCCTGAGTACTCCGCAAGGCAAACTCTTTTATGACGTCAATACCACCACTCATCACCATATTGTCACTTCTTGTGGCACGTTGATCGATTACGATGCGCCACAATTAACGGCAATGATCAATGATTTTTTTGACAAAAATCCAATATCCGGCCATACTATAAATAGTGTCAGCCTTCAACTCTATGAAAAACCATTTTTTTAGAACTGTCCTATAAAATCATTTTTCTGAGCCACAAACCAAACCTGATAGCAATTTTCCCGAAAATAAACCTCTAAAAAAACCAAACAATATGAAAAAATTAACATCAATAAATGGTCGGCCTATTGCCGATAATCAGAACATTCAAACCGCTGGTCAGCGTGGCCCTGTGACGCTTCAAGACCCATGGTTTATCGAGAAATTGGCTCACTTCGATCGCGAGGTGATACCCGAAAGACGTATGCACGCCAAGGGCTCCGGCGCTTTTGGTACGTTCACCGTTACGCATGATATTAGTGGCTATACACGTGCGGCTATTTTTAGCCATGTGGGTAATAGTTGCGAATGCTTTGTGCGTTTTTCGACCGTGGCCGGTGAACGTGGCGCGGCCGATGCCGAACGTGATATTCGCGGTTTTGCCATCAAATTTTATACCGCAGAGGGCAACTGGGACTTGGTGGGCAACAATACACCGGTTTTTTTCTTGCGTGATCCGCTGAAATTTCCGGATTTGAACCACGCTGTCAAACGTGATCCGAAGACTAATCTTCGCAGTGCAGACAATAACTGGGATTTTTGGACCCTGCTGCCCGAAGCTCTACACCAAGTGACAATCACGATGTCCGATCGAGGTATTCCTGCCTCTTATCGCCACATGCACGGTTTTGGTAGCCATACATATAGCTTTCTGAACGCGGCCAACGAACGTGTATGGGTGAAATTCCACCTGACAACGATGCAGGGGATCAAAAATCTAACCGACCAAGAGGCCGAAGAATTGATTGCCAAAGATCGCGAATCACACCAAAGAGATCTCTTTGAGGCTATCGAAAAAGGCGATTTTCCTCGTTGGAAATTCCAGATCCAAGTTATGAGCGAAAAAGAGGCTTCGCAATATCGTATCAATCCATTTGATTTGACAAAAGTGTGGCCGCACAAAGATTTTCCGCTCCAAGATGTTGGCATGTTGGAACTAAATCGCAATCCCGAAAATTACTTTGCCGACGTAGAACAGGCTGCCTTCAATCCGATGAATATTGTGGAGGGTATCGGTTTTTCGCCCGACAAAATGTTGCAAGGGCGTTTGTTCTCTTATGGTGATGCGCAACGTTATCGCCTGGGTGTTAATTTGGAACAAATTCCGGTCAACAAACCTCGTTGCCCATTCCACGCTTTCCACCGCGATGGTTCGATGCGCGTTGATGGTAATTATGGTGCCGCAAAAGGTTATGAACCAAATAGTTTCGACGAATGGCAAGATTCACCAGAAAAGAAGGAGCCCCCTTTGGCCTCGGCTGGCGATGTGTATAACTACAACGAGCGGGAGTATGACGATGATTACTTTAGCCAAGCGGGCGATTTGTTCCGCTTGATGACCCCGGCCAAGCAACAGGTTTTGTTTGAGAACACGGCTCGTTCGCTCGGCGCGGCGCAACTTTTCATCCAGCAACGCCACGTGCGTAACTGCTCAAAGGCCGATCCTGCTTATGGTGCAGGGGTGGCAGCCGCTTTGGGCATTTGCCTAGATCAGGCTCTGTGCGCTAGTCGTTAGATATTTTTTTGTTTATTTTGTTGAAGGCAAGGTGCTGAATTTCTAAATGAAGTTTGCACCTTGCTTTATTTTTATTATCTTTGTTTGGATAATGGTTTAATAATTCAATCTAAAAAAAAGCATGAAAAAAACTCTCCTTTTGCTTGCCCTATTGCTCCTTGGTGCAGTGTGCATTAATAGTACAGCTGCAACGCGAATCTTCAAAGCTTCGGACTTTGGTATGCGCCCCGATATGGCGGTTAACTGTTCGCCCTTGATGGCCAAAGCGTTGGCCGTGATCAAAAAACAAGCCAAGGGTAAACCATCGACGTTACTCTTTGAAAAAGGACGTTACGATTTTATGCTCGACGGCGCTCAACAACGAACTTACTACATATCAAATCACGATCAAGATAATCCCAAAACAGTGGGCATCGCCATTGAAGATTTTTTGAACCTAACAATCGATGGCGCAAGCTCGGATTTCTATTTCCATGGACGAATGCTGCCCATTGCACTCGTTCGCTCAGAAAATTGTACGATCAAAAATCTATCTATCGATAACGAAAAACCACAAATCACACAGGTCGAAATCTTGACAAATGATCTCAAAAAAGGAATTATCACCTATCGCGTGGCTCCGTGGGTCGATTTTTCAGTCGAAAACAAAACAATTGTCACCCGGGGCGAGAATTGGGAACTGACCCAACGCAGTGGAATTGCCTTTGAAAAAGATACCAAACATTTGGTTTTCAATACAAGCGATATTGGAGTTGGCACTAGTTCGGTCGATTCCTTGGGCGAGAGGGTGATAAGTGCTCCGTGGAAAAATGCGCGATTAGTGCCCGGAACCGTGGTGGCCATGCGAGGGTGGGGGAGGCCTACACCTGGCGTTTTTGTTGGCAGTGACCGTAATACGGTGCTCGAAAATATCAAAGTACACTACGCCGAAGGTATGGGACTTTTGGCGCAAATGAGCGAAAATATTACACTCAACGGATTTTCGGTTTGTTTGCGTGGCGCCGATGATCCGCGATATTTCACCACACAGGCCGATGCCACACACTTTTCGGGTTGCAAAGGTTTGATCCGTTCCGAAAATGGACTCTACGAAAATATGATGGACGACGCCATCAATGTTCATGGCACATATCTTAAAGTGACTAAGCGTCTGTCAGACAACGTATTGATTGGTACTTACATGCACTCACAAGCCTATGGTTTTCGTTGGGGAACGGTGGGTGACGCGGTGCAATTTGTAGCCTCGAAAACAATGGAAGTGATTGACACGGTGAATTATATCACAGCTATCGAACCTTATGATTTGCCGCAAGTAGACGGTGCGAAAGAGTTCCGCATAACTTTCAAAAACCCTATTTCTGCCGACATTTCGGAGCATGGGGCCTATGGCATCGAAAATCTGGAGTGGACGCCTGAGGTGATTTTTTCGCACAACACGATTCGTAATAATCGTGCTCGCGGCACACTTTTCAGCACTCCTCGCAAGACGTTGATCGAAAACAATATCTTCGACCACACATCGGGAACCGCAATCTTGTTGTGCGGCGATTGTAACGGTTGGTTTGAAACCGGTGCTTGTCGTGATGTGACCATTCGTGGCAATCGTTTTATCAATTCGCTCACCAATATGTTCCAGTTTACAAACGCTGTGATTTCGATCTATCCCGAAATCCCGGATTTGAAGAACCAAGTGAAATATTTCCATGGTGGCAATGGTATGGGGGTGGTGATCGAAAACAATGTTTTCGAGACTTTCGATGAGCCTATTCTTTATGCCAAGAGCATTGATGGTTTGGTGTTTCGCAACAATAAGATTATCGACAACAAAGATTATCCGGCATTTCATTGGAACAAGAATAGATTTTTGTTGGAGCGCACCAAGAATGTGGTGATCGAGGATAACGATTTTTCGGTTGGTTACGATCAGAATAAGGATATAAAGATTGTGGATTAGGTTTTTCGCCACGTTTTCAAGAGCTAGTTCAGAAAAACGAAGTTTTTCGCCAAAAAGTTTTGGGTGACTTTTTCAAAAGTCACGATTCGGCACGGCGATTTGCTCGCTTTGGCCGGCGGCGTGCTGTTTTTGTTATCCGGCACCGAGCGGTTGCGCGGCTAGCGGTTTGCCTAAGCTG
>JAVWYC010000143.1:0-4646 GCA_036661755.1 Mucinivorans sp.
CAAAGGCAAACCGCTCGCGTTCCGCCACAACCTTGCTACTTGGGGCTGCGCGCCCCAAACCCGCGGCCACGCGTGGCGTTTTATTGCAGTGAATAACTGAGTTGAAACTCAACAAACCCACCAAAACAACAAAACAAAATAAGGCCACCCCCGCCGGAATCTATATCCCAACAAGAATAGCCTTACAACTACACCTTAATCAACAGGAAATCTGAAAAATCCCCTAGACTAAACTGAACTAGACTGAACTGAACTAGATCTGCACAAAAACTATCTAGTCCAACAACTCCAACATCTTAATAGCCGCATCGGTGACCGGCGTGCCAGGCCCGAAAATAGCCGCCGCACCATCACGATACAACTCATCATAGTCCTGAGCCGGAATCACACCACCCACTATAACCATAATATCCGGACGAGATAACTTACGCAACTCCTCCAAAATCTGCGGAACCAAAGTCTTGTGACCCGCCGCCAAAGAAGATACACCAACCACATGAACATCGTTCTCTACAGCCTGACGAGCAGCCTCGGCCGGCGTTTGGAACAATGGACCCATGTCTACGTCGAATCCTATGTCGGCATAACCGGTCGAAACAACCTTCGCTCCACGGTCGTGACCATCTTGACCCAATTTAGCAATCATAATCCGCGGTTGGCGGCCATGCTTTTTAGCAAAGGCGGCTGTCATTTTAACAGCCTTAGCAAATTTTTCGTCGTCTTTCACTGTTGCTGAATAAACACCTGATATTGTACGGATTGTAGCTTTGTAGCGACCAACCACCACTTCGCATGCGTCCGAAATTTCGCCTAACGAGGCGCGAACCTGAGCCGCCTGAACAGCCAAGGCCAGTAGATTACCCTCGCCCGTCTTGACACACTCGGTGATGGCGGACAGGGCCTTGTCGACCGCTTTCTGATCGCGATTGGCGCGCAACTCTTTGAGGCGTTCGATTTGCGAAAGGCGAACGGCCGTGTTGTCTACGTCCAAAATATCAAGCTTATCCTCCTTGGCCAGGCGGTATTTGTTGATCCCGACAATAGTTTGTCGACCCGCGTCGATGGCAGCTTGTGTACGAGCGGCAGCCTCTTCGATACGCATCTTAGGGATACCGGTTTCAATGGCAGCAGCCATGCCGCCCAGTTTCTCGACCTCCTCGATCAAAGCCCACGCCTTGTGCATGATCTCGTTGGTCAAGCTCTCTACGTAGTAGGAACCAGCCCACGGATCGACACCTTTGCAAATAGCGGTCTCTTCTTGGATATAAATTTGTGTGTTACGCGCAATACGAGCCGAAAAATCGGTTGGCAATGCGATCGCTTCGTCCAGCGCGTTGGTGTGCAGGGATTGGGTATGCCCCAGCGCTGCCGCCATCGCCTCGATACAAGTACGACCGACGTTGTTGAAAGGGTCTTGCTCGGTGAGCGACCAGCCCGACGTTTGGCAGTGAGTACGCAAAGCGAGCGACTTTTCGAGTTTTGGGTTGAATTGTTTTACGATCTTGGCCCACAACATACGTCCGGCGCGCATCTTGGCAATCTCCATAAAGTGATTCTTGCCAATAGCCCAAAAGAACGACAAACGCGGCGCAAAGGAGTCGATCGACATACCGGCATTTGTTCCGGCGCGCAAATACTCCAAACCATCGGCCAAGGTATAGGCCAATTCAATATCGGCCGTAGCGCCTGCCTCTTGCATGTGGTAGCCCGATATGGAAATCGAGTTAAACTTCGGCATGTTTTTCGATGTATACTCAAAAATATCGGCAATGATTTTCATCGAGAATTTCGGAGGATAGATATAGGTGTTACGCACCATAAATTCCTTCAAAATATCGTTTTGAATTGTCCCCTGCAATTGATCGAGCGTGCAGCCTTGCTCCAAGCCAGCCACAATATAGAAGGCCAAAATAGGCATCACAGCGCCGTTCATTGTCATCGAGACCGACATCTTGTTGAGCGGAATGCCATCAAAGAGCACTTTCATATCTTCCACCGAGCAGATCGACACACCAGCCTTACCAACGTCACCCACCACACGTTCGTGGTCGGCATCGTAGCCGCGGTGAGTGGCCAAGTCGAAGGCCACTGACAGACCTTTTTGTCCACTGGCCAAGTTACGCTTATAAAAAGCATTCGACTCGGCAGCTGTCGAAAAACCTGCATATTGACGCACTGTCCAAGGGCGCATCACGTACATTGTCGAATATGGGCCACGCAAAAATGGCGCAATACCGGCCGCATAGTTCAAATGTTCAAAACCGGCCAAGTCCTCTTTGCTGTAAGAAGGTTTGATCTCTATCTGTTCGGGAGCTGTCCATGTAGCTGCCTGATCTTGCTGGGCCTGGCAAGCGCATGAAGCAGCCGCTTGACCCTTGTAATTTATGTCTGAATATTGTGCTCTCATTAGATTCCTAATTCTTTTTGGTATGACTTTAATGTTTCTAGCAAGTTAGACTTCACGCTAATAAAGTGCGTAAGACCGGCTGCTTCCAATTCCGCGCGGCAAGCCGGATCGCCGGCAACAACCACGATAGCCTTGCCCTTCAAAGCCTTGTAGGCCTCGATGGCCAAGGTGGCGTAATCTTCGTCGGCCGAGCAAACAACCACAATGGCGGCCTTATCTTTGAGTGCAGCCTCGACCCCTTCGCTCACACTATTAAAATAGGTGTTGTCGATTGGTTTAATGCCTGCGCACCCAAAGAAGTTGGCGGCGAATTGCGCTCTGGCGCGAGCCATGCTCAGTGTGCCGCAAGTGAGCATAAAGGCGTGCACCTCTTTGCCCGAGCGATCGGTAGCCATACGCATAGCTTCGAGTGCCATCGCTCCACGGTATGGTGTAAGGACGGCGAAGTCGGCCTTGGCTTGACCGTTCTGACAAGAACAGCTACACAAGGCGGGTGCTACGACCCGAGATGGAATATCTTCCGAAAGTACTTCCGTGAAATTTGGATATTGGTTCACCCCGAGCAACGTCTGGCGACGTGTGGCGATTGCCTTGTCGCGTTTGGCTGCCGTAGCGGCGATTTGCTCTTGGATAAAACCGGCTTTCAGCGCTGCAATATAGCCGCCTTTCTCTTCTACTTGTTTGAAGAGTTCCCAAGCTTTTTGGGCAACAAGGTCGGTCAAAGTTTCGATGTAATACGATCCGGCGGCCGGGTCGATCACTTGGTCGAAATGGCTCTCTTCTTTGAGCAGCAATTGGGTGTTACGTGCTATGCGTGACGAAAATTCCGATGGTTCGGCCCACGCATTATCGTAGGGCAGCACCTCGATCGAATCGACCCCTGCCAAGGCGGCCGACATGGCTTGGGTAGTCCCGCGAAGCATGTTCACATAAGGATCATATATTGATTGGCTCCACCAAGAGGTGGTGGCATGAACGCGCATCTTAGACGAACACCCGCGCTCTGGTTTGTATGGCGCTGTGACATTGGCCCACAACATACGTCCGGCGCGGAATTTGGCCATCTCGATAAAGTAATTACCGCCGATTGCCATATTGAATTTGATTGATGGTGCGATTTGATCGATAGTCAAACCATTTTCCATCCCTTTGACAATGTATTCGTGACCCATAGCCAGCGCGAAGGCCAATTCTTGAACTGCATCTGCGCCACAGCTATTAAATAGTACTCCGCCAACAGAGACGATACGAATACGTTTGTATTTGCCTGTTTTTTTGATCAGCTCCGCAATTTTGGCAAAGCACTTGCCATTTTCACACAGAGAGCCTTTCGTCGAGGCGCGTTTTAGTGGGTCGATAGCGAAAGTGGCCTTCACATCTTCCACCTCCATATTTTCTTTATTCACCTTGTCGATAAAGAGTTCCGCCATGTGAGCGGCTGCGCAACCCGAGAAAGCGAGTTCGACAGATTTGAGGTCGATATTTTCGAGCAGTGTGTCGAGTTGTTTGGCCGTGAACTCTTTGTCGGCCACCACAAAGCCGATAGATTGAGCTCCGCGAGTGAGCACATCTTGCGCCGTGGCGTTAGCTTGTGCGGGCGAGTCCACCGCAATTGTTTGACGCACCAGCCATGCGCCTTTGGTTTTGGCCGAGCGCACGTAAGGAAATTCGCCGGGTTTGCTGTCCAAGAATTTGAGTCCGGCAAGATCTTCGGCGCGATAGTAGGGGCGAACGGCGAATCCTTCGATAGGCTTCCAGACTAATTTCTTGTCATAGTCGGCGCCTTTGAGGTCGGTTGTGATGACTTCCTCCCACTTAGCGGTAGGCACCGCAGGGAATTCGGTCATAAGTTTTGTTCTCTGTAACATTATTATGATAATTTTTTAATTTTGGTGATACAAAGATAATATAAAAAAGTGGAACTTAGAAACTGTATATTTTTATAAATTTCATTATTCTGGGACGATGTTTGCGTGGGGCTGTTTGGCGCGTTAAGAACCGCTTGTTCGCGGGTTATTTTTCGCGTATTCGCAGCGCGTGTAATCCGTTCTAATTTTTTAGTTTCTGTTAATTTTTGGGGTTATCTTTTTGGTTTGTACTAACTTTTTGGGGTTATCTTTTTGGTTTTGTACTAACTTTTTGGGGTTATCTTTTTAGTTTGTTCTAACTTTTTAGTTCTATCCCGGTTCTATTTCTTTTCTATCTTTTTAGTTTGTTCTATCCCTGGGGTTTGTGTACC
>JAVWYC010000144.1:0-4612 GCA_036661755.1 Mucinivorans sp.
TAGTTCTTAAAAGCTTCGTTTTTCTGAACTGCTCTTGAAAGCTGCGTTTTTCTGAACTACTCTTGGAAACTTCGCTTTTCTCAATAACAATCGAACTTTATTGAAATTTGAAATCCATGAAAATAGGCAAATGATCACTCACCTCTCCTCGACGAGGATAAGAAGACCAACGACCCCCCAATGTAAGTAACTCCGACCGATGAACCACATGCTGCTCACCTCCACAAAAAGGTAACAAAGTGCGCGTGATAAGAATCTGATCTAACATATTCCACACATCACGATAAGCATAACTCCCCAAACCACGCTCAAATGGCGCATAAGCACAGTTATAAAGTACACCCTGATCACGCGGAGAATCATTCATATCACCCACCACAACAGCATATCGCACCCCACCCGCCAAACTGTCAATGACACGCAATGCCAACTCACGACGCAAAGCCGCCCCCTTACCGCCAAGCTTTGAAGGCAAGTGAGCTACAAAAATAGTCAACGGCCACGAAACTTGACCCAAAGAATGAACCAAAAAATCGGCTCGCAACAAATTCCGACGAATAGTGCCCACGAAAATCGGCTCGCTAGCCACCAAACACATGAGCGAAGTGTCGAACAACAAAGCCACATCAATGCCGCGGCTATCGTGTGAATCATAGTGCACTACACCCCTTAGGCGCTCGGTACACTGAGCCAAATCTCGGACAACAACATAATTTTCGACCTCGCACACCCCCAACACGTCGGGATTAAAGAGCGATATGGCATTAGCCAAAGCCTTCTTTTTAGCCTCATACTTAGCGCCATTCCACGCCTTGGAGCCCTCCGGCGTGAAGTCACCATCGTCGAGCGAAACTTGATTGATTGTGTCGAACAAATTCTCGACATTATAAAACCCCACTCGCAAAGCCTGCCCCCACCCACAAAGCGAGAAAAAGGCGCTAACGATAACCGGGAGAAAAAATCGCATCAAAAACAAACTTTATGTGAGATAATATGGTGATGGAAAGCCCGTAATTGCGGCGCATGATGGCCCAACGTTCGGTCAGGCTCTCTTTGCGATGGGTAGTGCTCACACCCCCCACGGCAAAGCAACACAACGCACCACCTGTGTATTGAGTGTTCCTCGCACGACGCAGACATTCAATCTGCCACTCAATATCGGCCGCATAACGATAGTGCAAATCATAGGGCACAGCTATTGTGCGCCGCACGATGAAGGCTTGGTGCGAAACCACCATACCCCCACTGAGCGATCGCCAAGATAGATCGCGCGGCACAACCTTGCGGCGCAAACCCAAACGCTTACCATTTTGATCGACCACTATCGCTTGACCATAATAAACATCGGCTAGTGTGGCGTCGGTGGTCATCAGACGCACCAAATCATCAACCCCACACACCGTGTCGCCTGCATTGACAAACCACACAAAATCACCAGTGGCCAAGGCAAGACCCTTGTTCATGGCGTCGTATATCCCTTGATCTTCTTCGCTCAAATAGGCGGCGATTAAGCCTGCGTAGGTGTGCGCCACCGAGGGGGTCGAGTCGCTAGAAGCACCGTCTATCACGATGATTTCCAACGATGGATACTGCACTTGCGAAAGGTTGTTCAGTGTCAATTCGAGCCCTTTTGGGTCGTTGCGGACAACTGTGATTATTGAAATTTTGGGTAACACTTGCTTTTTTTATTGAAACTTCCGTACAAAATTACTATTTTTGTCGTTCTATACAAAACTTATAACAAAAACGAGGCATGAAAAGAGGAACTATTATTTTGACAGCTGTTTGTTCGTTGATCGTGGGAGCGATTTTCGGGATTATTATTGATCGCAACCAAATGACGCATTTTTCATCGGGCACAGTCATCGGAGGTGATAAACTCAATGCGACGTTGGCCGTTTTGGAAAATCGTTACGTAGACTCACTATCGCGCGATTCGATTGCCAATATCGTGATTCCTCTGCTCCTTGGCAGCCTAGATCCTCACTCTGAATACATTCCGGCCGAAGCTTTCAAGGCGATGAACGAACCCTTGCAAGGCAAATTTGACGGCATTGGCGTGATCTTTAATATGGCTACCGATACGGCGCAAATATTGAATGTGATAGCCGGCGGCCCAAGCTCGAAAGTTGGTCTGGTGGCCGGCGATCGGATCATGACAATCGATACCACACACGTGGCGGGCGTGAAATTCGACCAAATGAAAGTAGTCAAACTGTTGCGTGGAACAAAAGGCACGAAAGTGCATCTGGGCATTCAACGTGGAGGCGAAGCGAAATTATTGCCCTTCACCGTCACTCGCGGCGAAATACCAATCAACAGCCTCGAAGGGTCGATGCTCCTGCCCAACAAATCGGCCTACGTTCGCTTGTCGCGCTTTGCCGCCTCCACTCATTCGGAAGTGCTGAGGGCTATCGAAAACCTTGTAGCGCAAGGCGCCACCTCGCTCACCATCGACCTACGCGGCAACGGCGGCGGATATATGGATCAAGCGATCTTCTTGGCCAATGAATTTCTGCCCAAAGACGCAATGATACTATACATGGAAGGGGCTCACAAAAAACGCGAAGAACAACGCGCCGACGGCAAAGGGCACTACCAAAATATGCCTTTGACGGTGCTCGTTGACGAGACTTCGGCCTCTTCGTCCGAAATTTTCGCCGGAGCCATGCAAGACAACGATCGCGCAACGCTCATCGGGCGACGCACCTTTGGCAAGGGCTTGATACAGGAACAAATCGACTTTGCCGATGGTTCGGCCGCAAGGATCACCATCGCTCGTTACTATACTCCCCTTGGACGTCCGCTCCAAAAACCATATCACATAGGTCAAAAAATCGACTACGAACAAGATATGGCCAACAGATACTTGCATGGCGAATTTTCGTCGCAAGACAGTGTGCGCCAAAATGATACGATCAAAGTGTTCCACACAGCCAAAGGCAAAACCCTATATGGCGGCGGCGGAGTGACCCCCGATATTTTTGTGCCGATCGATGGTTTTAAGGCTTCACCCTACTTCTCGAAATTATATCAAGCCAATCTGGTCTTCAAATTTGCACAACAATACGCCGATCGCTATCGTGCGCAAATCAATACCATCAATGATTTTGCGGCGATGGATCGATTCTTGCTCGAAAGAACCAACCTTTATAGTGATTTTGTAGCCTACGCCACAGCGCAAGGAGTGAAAGCCACTACGACCGAAAAATTGGCCGATCGAGCAATAATCACCGCACAACTCAAAGCCTTTATCTCTCGCAATACATCGCTGCAAGAGAGCGCTTTCTACTACTACATTTGGCCTTTCGACCCTTCGATTGTTGAAGCCAACAAGATAAAATGAAAGCCGTTATCGTAGGGGCGGGCCATCGCGGAGCAATCTATGCCCAATACGCAGAGTTCCACCCGCAAGTGATGCAAATCACAGCCTTGGTGGAGCCTTGCCCCGATGTGCGCGAAGCTTTTGCGGCGCGTTATGGATTGGCCGATGATCGCGTTTTTGCCTCTTTCGATAGCTTTATCGCAGCTCCTAAGATGGCCGATGCTGTGATAATCTCGACTCCCGACGCCCTGCATTTTAGCCAGACGATGGCCTCGCTCGAAGCTTCCTACAACGTATTGCTCGAAAAACCGATAGCTCAAAGCTACGCCGAATGTTTGCAAATACAAGCCTTGGCACACAAAATGGCGCTCATGGTGGGGGTTTGTTTCCCTTTGCGCTATCACCCGGTGTGCCAACGCACGAAAGAGCTCGTCCGGCAGGGGGCGATAGGGCGTTTGGTGAGTATCAATCATACGGAATATATTGGTGTGGAGCGCATGATCCACAATTTTGTGCGTGGTGCTTGTAGTCGGGTAGCTTCTTCGGGGCCGTTGTTGCTCACCAAGTCGTGCCATGATTTGGATTACATTGTGGCACTTTCTAACGCGCGATGTCGCACCGCTTATTCGGTGGGTTCGCTTTCGTGGTTTAGGGCCGAGAATGCGCCGCAGGGCAGTGCTTTTCGTTGCATAGATTGTTCGGTGGAGGGTGAGTGTCCATTTTCGGCTGTTGAGATTTATCGTCGTCGTGGTCATTGGTTGCGTCATTTTCGCGACACGACGCCCGGGGGTATAGAGCGCGAATTGGCCGGTGGCCCTTATGGGCGTTGTGTTTATCATGCCGACAATGATGTGTGGGATAATCAGGTGTTGGCTATGGAGATGGAGAATGGTGTGAGTGTAAGTTTTTCGTTGAATGCGTTGACTACATTGGATAAGCGTCGCACTCATTTAATGGGTAGTGAGGGTGAGATTTTGGTTGACGAGAATTTCGATCATTTGTTTTTGCGTCGTTTTATTGACCATAGCGAGGAGGTTTTTGATTTTGGGGATTTGTCTGACAAGTGTCATGCGGGTGCTGATTGGCAGCTTGTCGAGCATTTTGTTGAAGCATTTCATGATGGTTCATATAGTGATTTGGAGATTTCTATAGATCGAGCTATTGAGAGTCATCGCATTGCATTTCTTTGATTTGGGGGCGAAGTTTTCAAGAGCGGTTAAGAAAAACGAAGTTTTCAAGAGCAGTTCAGAAAAACGAAGTTTTTCAAGAAAAGTTTTGGGTGACTTT
>JAVWYC010000145.1:0-4608 GCA_036661755.1 Mucinivorans sp.
GAGCAAATCGCCGTGCCGAATCGTGACTTTTGAAAAAGTCACCCAAAACTTTTTGTGAAAAACTTCGTTTTTCTGAACCGGCATTACTTGGGGCTGTGCGCCTCAAATCCCTCACCAATGGCACTTGATCGACAGGGCGAACTTATAATAAACGATAAGCAATAGCAATGCAACTACTTCACACTGTCCAAATATGACAAAAGATACGATACGTCACAATCCTTCAACAATACACGCTTCTCACTATCCAACAAATACAAAGTCGGACTGGCCCGCAAATCATAACGCTCATCACGCTTCAACGACACCTCACACTGCACATTGAGCCAACGCGCAGGAATGTTAGAAGCGTAATCCTGCCACTCATCCGTGTGCTCTCCTGCATAAATAGCCAACACACGCAAACGACCCGCCTGCTCCAACTCGCGAACACGCGTGGCAACAGTCAACCGACCGCGGACATCCTTGCAATTAGTACAATTCGGATCGTTGAAAAATAAAAGCAAAAACTCCCCCTTTACACCCGACAATCGACCCCTGCTACCATCAATGGCCGTGTACGAAAAATCGGAAGCACGCGTGCCAACTGCATTCTTGGCCGCCAATTTCAGCTGAGCCCCGGGACGTATCTTCTCAATCTCGGGCAAGGCCGCCAAGCCCAACTCCGCCTCCAATGCCGACACGTAAATAACTTCGTTGCGCATCGGCGAATTAGGATCATACAAATAATGCTCCGCCAAACGCATAAATTCATCAAGCATCGCACGCGAAGATGCCGACGCCTTGTTGAAAACAGAGCCCCATACCGACACCTGACCCGCCTTTTCTAGATAGGGCATAATGGTGATCCAATCCACAAAAGCCTGCTCCAACTCCGGGCTGCTTATATAAGTAGTGTCAGTGAAATTAAATAAATTCCAATAATTGGCCGCCAACCACTCGGCTTTTGCCTTTTGATCGGTGATTGTCATCGGCAGGCTCACCTTGCCAATGGGGGCTAACTTAACGGCCGCCGTGTCAAGCTCCAAGTTGCTGCTTTCCGACTTGGCACTCGTCGACCCGCACGCCACAAGGCTCGACAAACAAGCCAAAATTAAAAATATCCTTTTCATTTTTTTTGTAATTTTTCAGAAAACCGTTTCTGTGAAAACGCTCTCCGACGTTTTTGGTACTACAAATCGTTAGTTAGAACAAATTAGAAAAAGCGTCCGCCACTTCGCGCGCCACAAAACGCCAACGCGTGGCAATGGCAATCACCAAAACCACAATGAGCGGATACATCATTTTTTCGTTCGTCGACAAGCCAGACCACCAATGCTTGATCTTGCCTATTATTTCGCTTAAACTATACATATCCCTGAGCCTTAGCCGCCGCTAAGAGTTGGTTGAGAGCACGCGAAATGGTAGCCCTTGGCGCTCCGATATTCATGCGTTGGAAACAAGTACCCTCAACCCCAAACATCGAACCGTGATTCATGCCCAAACGCGCTTTGTGAATCAAAAAGTCGTCTAACGTATCTTCGCACAGACCCCAAGCACGGAAATCAAGCCACAACAAAAATGTAGCTTCGGGCTTGTGACACACCACATTAGGCATGTTGGTGTGCAAGAAATCGAGCACAAAATCTATATTAGCCTCCAAGTATTGCATAATCTGATCGAGCCAATCCTCACACTCATTATAAGCGGCTTGAAGCGCCACCGCGCCACAGATATTTGAATTATCCAGGTGCACACGCATCATTTGATCGATATATTTTTCGCGCAATTCGTCGTTAGTGATAATTGCCACCGCGGTGCAAAATCCTGCCACGTTGAAACTTTTGCTAGGCGCGATCAAGGTCACCGTTGCCGCGGCCAGCTCGGCGCTGAGCGAGGCGATATGAATGTGATGACGTGGAGCATACACAAAGTCCGAGTGAATTTCGTCCGAAATAATCACCACCGAATGGCGCAAACAAATCTCGCCCATACGCCTAAGCTCCTGCTCGGTGAAGGCACGCCCCGTTGGGTTGTGGGGGTTACAGAGTATAAAAACTTTCGACGAGGCGGCCTTGCGCTCGAAATCCTCGAAATCGATCTGATAGCCGTCTGCGGTAAGGCGGAGCGGATTGTTGATCACACGACGATTGTTGATTCTTATCACGTTGGCAAATGGGTGATAGACAGGAGGTTGAATCATCACCCCGTCGCCAGGCTCACTGTTGCCCAGCATGGCAAAGGCCACTCCGGCCACCACGCCCGGCGAATGCACCATCGCTTGGCACTCAACCTTCCACCCCGATCGACGCTCCACCCATCGTTGCACAGCTTGCCAATAGCAATCCTCGCGCATGTAATATCCAAAGATACCATGTTGCGTACGGCGATGTATGGCTTCGATTATCGGCTCGGCACACGGGAAATCCATGTCGGCAATCCACAATGGAATCACATCATCTTCGCCAAAAACAGCCATCGTATTATCCCATTTCTCACACTCGGAATGATGGCGATCAATCACACGATCGAAATTATAAATCATTTTTCTAGTTTGGTTTTTCTTGGACGCAAAGATAGTAATTTTCATCTAAAATTATTGTACCTTTGCCGCGAATTAACATTAAAACAAACAATGACACCTAAAACAAAAAGCAGTTTCTTCCGTCGCGATGACTCAAGACCTGCGCCTGAATCTAGTAATAATAGTCGTTCGGAACGTCCTTCGAGGCCGGCTCGCTCGTTCGACCGCTCTTCTGATCGTTCTGATCGCCCGGCACGCGGGGGTAGTAGCGATCGCCCGGCACGCTCGTTCGACCGCTCTTCTTCTCATTCTGATAATAGGCCGGATCGCGCAGCTAGGCCAGCGCGTAGTTTCGATCGCTCTTCGGATCGCCAAGATCGCCCGGCACGCAGTTCGGATCGTCCGCAACTAACCCAACGCGTCGAGCGCACCGAGCGTCCACGTCGCAGTAACGAAAGTTACTCGCCACGTGTAGACAAACCCAAGAAAACACTAATGCCACAAACGGCAGCCCTGCCATCTTCGATACGTTTGAATCGCTTTATCGCTCAGAGCGGCATTTGTTCGCGTCGCGAGGCTGATCAATTGATCCAAAATGGCGAAATTGAAGTCAATAAAGAGATAATCACCGAACTGGGAACGAAAGTCAACTCGCTCACCGATGTTGTTACCTACGATGGTAAAGTCCTTTCGGGTCAAAAATTAGTCTACATATTGATGAATAAACCCAAAGGCTATGTGACTACAACCGAGGATCCGCACGCCGATAAAACGGTGATCGATATCATAAAAAACCAAGTGCGCGAAAGAGTTTATCCAGTGGGTCGACTAGACAAAAATACGACGGGCGTTTTGCTGCTCACCAACGACGGCGACCTGACACGCGAATTGACGCACCCTTCGTTTGAAAAACGCAAGATTTATCACGTCTTTGTCGATCGCGCAGTGGAGGCCGAACACATCGAAGCCATGGCCTCGGGCATCGAACTAGAAGATGGTCCTATTGCGGCCGATCAAATTTCGTATGTTGACGGCAACCGCAAAGAGGTGGGCGTCGAGATTCATAGCGGACGTAACCGCATTGTGCGTCGCATGTTCGAGCATTTCGACTACAAGGTTGTCAAACTCGACCGCGTTTACTTTGCCGGTTTCACTAAGGACGGTTTGCGTCGCGGTTTTTGGCGTCCGCTCACCGCGCGTGAGGTGGCAACGCTAAAAGGCGGCAATTTCAACTAAACGATGGCCATCATACGCCATAAGAGCGAGCGCGCCGAGCAAACTCTGGTCACGCCATCTAAGATGGAGGGTCGGGTGGTGTTGGGTATCGATCCCGGTACTAATTTCATGGGTTATGGCGTGATTAAGATCGAAAATGGGAAGCCTCATTTGGTGGTACACGGGGTGATACGGCTCAATAAATTCAGTGATCCATACCAAAAATTGGGGCATATTTTCGAGCGTGTGTCTGGTATTATCACCTCTTATCACCCGAGCGAAGTG
Source organism: Mucinivorans sp. (assembly GCA_036661755.1). GTDB lineage: Bacteria > Bacteroidota > Bacteroidia > Bacteroidales > Rikenellaceae > Mucinivorans. The sequence continues at coordinate 4,004 of JAVWYC010000145.1, forward strand.
GCGCTCGAGGCTCCGTTTTACGGCACTAATGTGCAGAGTATGTTGAAGTTAGGGCGAGCTCAGGGGGTGGCTATGGCGGCAGCTTTGGCGCGAGGGATCGATGTTTTCGAGTATGCGCCGACCAAGGTTAAGCAGGCGATTTCCGGAGTTGGGCGTGCCAGTAAAGAGCAGGTGGCGGGGGTTGTGTGCACTATTTTGGGTATGGAGTTGAGCACAGAGAAGTTAGATGCTACGGATGCGTTGGCGGTTGCGGTGTGTCATTATTTTGCACAATGTTCGCCTGTGGGTACAAGGAGTGGTGTGGGTGGTGGTTCATGGGAGAGTTTTGTGAGTTCCAATCTTTCGCGGGTGAAGGGTTAGGGTTGCGATTTTGGTTGGTTAAGAAAACGCAGATTTCAAGAGCAGTTCAGAAAAGCGAAGTTTTCAAGAGCAGTTAAGAAAAACGAAGTTTCCAAGAGCAGTTCAGAAAAGCGAAGTTTTCAAGAGCAGTTCAGAAAAACGCAGTTTTTCACAAAAAGTTTTGGGTGACTTTTTCAAAAGGACGCGTGGCGTCTTTTGATTTGCCGTGAACGAGCGGTTTGCTCTATACTGCAATCAAATGCCAC
>JAVWYC010000146.1:0-4567 GCA_036661755.1 Mucinivorans sp.
GCGGAAGACCCTAGCTCTGCAGCTAGCGCAAACCGCTCGCGTCCCGCCACAACCTTGCTACTTGGGGCTACGCGCCCCAAACCCGCGGCCACATAAGTGGCATTTGATTGCAGTGAACAACTGAGTTGACCCCCCACCCCACTACTTGCCGTGACGAAAATAACTCGACCCACCACGACGATCATTCGTACGACCACCACGAGGCGCACCAGACCTGCCACCTCCATTACCACCCTTCGCACGAACACTACCCGACGTCTGACCATCAGCCACAATCTGAACCACAGTCTCTAAATTTTTGTACGGGTGATCCTCCACAATAGCAATGCGAAAACCAATCAACTTCTCTATATCCTTCAACAAAGCCCCCGACTCTTGGTCGCAAAAAGAAATCGCCGTACCTCCCAAACCCGCACGACCAGTACGACCAATACGGTGAACATACGTCTCGGGGACGTTCGGCAAATCATAATTCACAACGTGCGATAACGAATCGATGTCAATACCACGAGCAGCAATGTCAGTGGCAATAAGTACTCGCGTGCGACGCTCCTTGAAATTAGAGAGCGCACGCACCCTCGCGTTTTGCGATTTATTCCCGTGGATCGCCTCGCTCATCACCCCCTCCTTGCAAAGCGCCTTAGCAATCTTGTCGGCACCATGCTTGGTACGCGAAAAAACAAGCACCGACTCCATCGCCTTGTCGGACAAAAGATCGATCAACAGAGCCGTTTTCTGATCTTTCAACACATGATACAACGATTGATCGATCATATCGACAGTCGAGCTGACGGGCGTCACCTCCACTTTTTTGGGGTGCGACAGTATTGTACTCGATAGTTTGGCGATCTCAGCGGGCATGGTGGCCGAGAAAAAGAGTGTCTGACGCTGCTTTGGAAGCAAGGGCAGCAAACGTTTAATATCGTGAATAAAACCCATGTCAAGCATACGGTCGGCCTCATCGAGCACAAAAAACTCTATGTTTTTCAAGTTCACAAAACCTTGGTTGATTAGGTCCAACAAACGACCGGGGGTGGCAATCAATATGTCCACGCCACGATTCAAGGCATCGGTTTGCGGCTTCTGACCAACGCCACCAAAGATGACGCACGTTTTGATGGTCGCATATTTACCATAATTGCGGAAACTTTCGTCGATCTGTATTGCCAATTCGCGCGTTGGAGTGAGCACCAGCGCTTTGATCTCGCGACGTTTGGCTGTTGAATAGCCTTTGGTTCGTTCGCCAATCAATTGAATGATGGGGATCGAAAAAGCGGCTGTTTTGCCTGTTCCTGTTTGTGCGCAACCCAGAATGTCGTCACCGGCCAAAACGATAGGAATTGCTTGCTGTTGAATGGGGGTGGGGGTTTGGTAGCCTTCGTCGACCAAGGCACGGAGGATAGAATCTGTTATGTTGAGTTCTTTGAATGTCATTTTTTTGTTTAATTAATTATTTTTGATTGACTCCCAGCCCAAAAAGGGCAAAGTCATAGCGCGCAGGGTCTGCCTCGTCGAAAGCGCGCAAAGCAGCAGTCAGCTCTTCCACAGCGCGCCAATCGTCTTGTTTGCGCGTCAAGAGACCATTTTGACGTCCTTGGCGAGCTGCATGAACATCGAGCGGAATGTAGAGTGCGCCGGGGGGGATGGCGCGCCATAAGCCAAAATCGACGCCGCAATTATCGACCCTAACCAACCAACGAAGCATCATCACCAAGCGTTTGCAAGCCGATCCACGTTCAATATTCGACACGTGGCGCGAAGTGCGCGGCAGGTACTCCGCAGCAAGAAATTCACGACGAAAGTTGGCTATGGTCATCCTCAGATCGCCTGTTTGGAGGTAGTCGCTCTGCCAAAATTCGCCCATCGAGCCGTATTTTGTACACATACGCCGAAGAGCCAATACAAAATATTGCAAGTCGAAAGCGTTGAACGTTCGATGAACAAAACCATCCAAGGCTGCCAGCTCTTGCGGGCTAGCACTCATCACAAAAGATGCCGGCGCACCGTCCATGCGCTCGATCATTTTGTGTGCCGAAGACAAAATCATACGACGATTACCCCAAGCGATGGTCGAAATCAAAAAAGCAGAAATTTCGATATCCTCGATCGCGGAAAAAGAGTGCGGAATCGAAATCGGATCGGAATCAATAAATTCGGGGCGATTATATTTTTCGACCTCTCGGTCGAGTGTCTCTTTTAGTTTTTGGTCTATCATATAGAAATTTTACCGTCACTAATTTCTACTCGCCGATCGCACAGCTCAGCTAGCGGCATGTCATGTGTCACAATAACGAATGTTTGGCCAAAAGATTGCCTGAGTTCAAAAAAGAGGCGGTGCAGCTCCTCGCGTGAGTGTGTGTCGAGGTTGCCCGATGGTTCGTCGGCAAAAACCACCGCCGGACGATTGATCAGCGCGCGAGCCACAGCCACCCTCTGCGCCTCACCGCCCGAAAGCGAGGCCGGTTTGTGTGCCGCGCGCGAAGCCAAACCCACGGCCGACAAAAGATCCACGGCACGCGCCTGAGCCTCCGACTTACTAAGGCCGGCAATCTGAGCGGCTAAGGCTACGTTTTCTAGGGCCGAAAACTCCGGCAAAAGATGGTGTGATTGAAAAACGAAGCCGATCTTCTTGGCGCGAAAATCAGACAAGCGATCGCCCGTGAGGCTGGTGAGCTCTTCGCCGTCGAGCTCCACCGAACCGCTCGAAGGAGCGAGCAGGGTGCTCATAATTTGCAGCAGCGTTGTCTTGCCGGCGCCGCTACGGCCCACGATAGCCAATATTTCGCCACGCTCTAAACTGAGGTTCACCCCCGATAGCACTTCGAGCGAGCCGTAAGATTTATATATGTTGCTTACCTTTATAATCATAGTAAAGGACAAAATTACGAAAAAAAAAGATCAAACTATAATGTTTGATCTTTTTATTGTCTAGCGGCGGAGTGATCCGCCCACCATTTGTTGGATTAGTAACGACGACCGCCACCGAAACCGCCACCGCGATTGAAACCACCCGAACGAGGAGCGTCAGTCTTTGGTTTTGCAATGTTAACGTTGATTGTTTTGCCTTCGAAATCTGATTGATTCAAAGCGTCGATAGCTTTTTGGCCATCTTCGTCTGAGGTCATTTCAACAAAGCCGAAGCCACGTGATTGACCGGTTTCGCGATCTGTGATCACCTTTGCTGATTGAATTTCACCGTAAGCGGCAAAAAGGTCGTTGAGTTCGCTGTCTGTGACGCGATAGTTCAAGTTTGAAACGTAAATGTTCATTTTGAAATAAAACTTTAATAAATATAAATAATTACGCTTCTGGTGGTAAAGGAAAAAGTTTACTTCAATAGAAATACTAACTTAAACGAAATCGATTTTCAGACGCGCCGAGGGCAAAGGTACGCTAATATTCGAGAAAAACAACTATTAAAGATAAAAATCATCAAAATGCGTCTTTTTTTTTGAATAGATTTGTTTTTTGTGGTTTTCTAGTATGATTTTTGTAGTGTGTAGCTGCCGATAGTGTGGCCTTATGTGGGGGCGAGCAGTGCCGGGATAATTTTGGAGCGGTGAGTGAAATTTCACGTCACCGAATTTGGTAGCCAAAAAAAATAAATGTATTTTTGACCAATAGTTCACCTTAAAACTTAGTTGTAATGAAAAAACTTATTCTCACCTCCGTTTTGTCGTTATTCATGGTTTCGTGCATGGCAGCCGGGCCTGCGAAAACCATTACTCGCTTTGAGGGTATGCCCATCACGGCCCTTGACGCGAGCTCGGCTTTCGAGGTTACAATCAGCCAGGGTAGCACAAGTTCGGCAAAGGTCACCATACCCGAAAATTATGTTGATCGGTTGGTTTTTGAGCTCGAAAATGATGGTACGCTTAGGGTTGGGATGCGCCAAGGGCTGTCTAGGAACAAGGGTGAAAAGTTGAAACTAGATGTTGTATGCAACACTTTGACCGAGGTTGAGCTTTCGGGCGCTGCCAATGCAAGGTTAGTCACCGGGTTGACTACCAATAAATTAGATATAGATCTTTCTGGGGCGTCGATTTTCCGAGCAGCCGAGGCTGTTGTGGTTAATGGCGAGTGCAGTATTGATTGTTCGGGTGCTTCGGTGTTGGAGATCATGCAGTTCAATGCACAGGCGACTGAATTGGATTGTTCGGGTGCTTCGGTGGTGAAGATTGTAGGTGAGGCGACGGGTGTTGATTACGATTTATCCGGGGCGTCGAGTGTGGATTGTTCACACTTGACCACTGGGGTTGCTGAGTGCGAGGTTTCCGGGGCCAGTTCGTTGATGCTTTTTGCGAGTGAGTTGGCCAGTGGCCGGGCGAGTGGAGCGTCTGATGTTAAGGTATATGGTTCGGGTCGTTTAATGATTGAGTGCACGAGTTCGGCGAGTGTGGGTCGTCGTTAGTGGTTTGTTTGGAATCGGTTCAGAAAAACGCAGCTTTTAAGAACAGTTAAGAAAGAAAACGAATCACTTGGAGCCGGTTCAGAAAAACGAAGTTTTTAAGAGCTGATTCAGAAAAACGCAGCTTTTAAGAACCAGTTAAGAAAAACGCAGTTTTTC
>JAVWYC010000147.1:0-4551 GCA_036661755.1 Mucinivorans sp.
AGGCAAACCGCTCGGCGCCAGCGGCGCAAAGAGCAAATCGCCGTGACAGCGCCGTGCCGAATCGTGACTTTTGAAAAAGTCACCCAAAACTTTTTGTGAAAAACTTCGTTTTTCTGAACCGGTACTTGGAAACGTCACTTTTTTTTAACCGGCTCTTGGAAAACTTCGTTTTTCTTAACTGCTCTTGAATACTTCGTTCTTATGAACTGGATTCTAGCCTAGCACAAGCGCCCCCCCAAAAAAAAGCCCGCCAGCAGCCCTACTCCGGCGCGTAACCCAAACTCTTTAACTTGCGATCGTTATCTCGCCAATTCTCATCGACCTTGACAAATAATTCTAAAAATACTTTCTTCGCCAAAAATTCCTCCAACTCCTTGCGCGCCGCCGTACCGACTTTCTTGAGCATAAAACCCTGATGACCAATGATAATACCCTTCTGCGAACTGCGAGCCACAAGTATTACCGCACCAATGCGATCCAAAGTCTCTCCCTCCGTGTAAGTCTCGATAACAACCTCACTCGAATACGGAATCTCCTTGTCGTAATGTTTCAAAATCTGCTCGCGAATAATTTCTGACGCGAAAAAACGTAATGATTTATCCGTCAAAACCTCCTTGTCGAAATATGGCGGCGCTTGGGGCAAAAGAGAGACAATACGTCGCAACAATTCATCTGTCCCAAAACGCAAAGTAGCCGAAATCGGCACAATGCTCGCCGAAGGCAATAACTCAGCCCAACGAGCAACCAAACTCTCTAAGGCTTCTTCGTTAGAAAGATCTACTTTGTTGATTACCACTATCGTAGGCACGTTAACCGCAATCACCTTGGCCAAAAATTCCGGATTTTTATCGCCCGTTTCCACCACGTCAGTCACATACACCAAAACATCAGCATCACCAACGGCCGAGGTCGAAAAATTGAGCATCGCATCTTGTAACTTGTAAGCCGGTTTCAATACACCCGGCGTGTCAGAAAAAACAATTTGAAAATCATCACCCGTCACGATGCCACGTATGCGGTGCCTCGTGGTCTGAGCCTTTGAGGTGATGATCGATAGCTTTTCGCCTACCAAAGCGTTCATTAAAGTCGACTTACCAACATTTGGGTTACCTACAATATTTACAAATCCAGAGTGAAACATAAATTATTTTTTAGCGAAATTTTTATAGAAATATGGAATTGTGGCTATTCCTTTGTAGAAACATTCGAGCGAGTAACTCTCATTGGGTGAATGAATTGCATCGCAACCAAGCCCGAAGCCCATCAAGATAGATTTCGTGCCCAGCACCTGCTCGAAAGTCGAAATAATCGCAATCGAACCGCCACTATAAAAAGGGAGAGGTAGACAACCAAAAGTTGTATTGATAGCTTCCGCAGCCGCCCTGTAAGCCGCTGTATTGGTTGGAGCGATGTATGGAACGCCGCCATTATAAGGCGTTATTTTAAGCGTAACAGACTTTGGCGCAATATGTTGTAAATATTCAGAGAAAATTTTTGTGATTTTATTAAAATCTTGACCTGCCACCAATCGCATCGATATTTTAGCTGTTGCTTTGCTTGGGATTACAGTCTTGACACCTTCGCCAATGTAGCCGCCCCATATGCCGCAAACGTCCAACGTGGGGCGAATCCCATTACGTTCAAGAGTTGAAAAACCATCTTCGCCTTGTGTTTCTTGAATGCCAATCGAAGCTTTGAAAGCAACCTCGTCAAAAGGTGCACGAGCAATTTCGGCACGATCTGAAGCCGAAAATTCATGAATCCCATCATAAAAACCAGGAATCGTGATACGCCCTTGACTATCAATTAATTGGCCAACCATATCGCACAAAACATTGATCGGATTGGCCACTGCCCCACCATACAAACCACTGTGCAGATCGCGATTAGGGCCTGTTACCTCAACCTCCACATAAGATAAACCGCGTAAACCGCATGTAATAGAGGGAGTTTCGAGGCTAATCATTGATGTGTCGGACACTAAAATAATATCGGCCTTCAAGAGCTCTTTATGTTCTGCACACCACGAAGTGAGTTCCGTAGAGCCTATTTCCTCTTGCCCTTCAAACATAAATTTGACATTACACGGCAATTCGCCAGTGGCACACATGGCCTCAAAGGCTGCAATGTGCATGTAACTTTGCCCTTTGTCGTCGTCAGCTCCGCGAGCCATGATACGTCCATCTTTCACTATTGGTTCAAAAGGCGGATTTTCCCATAGTTCAATAGGGTCAACGGGCATCACATCATAATGCCCATAGACCAAAATCGTTGGAAGGGCTGGATCTATTATTTTTTGGCCATAGACAATCGAAGGGCCAGCAGTCGGATAAATAGTGGCCGTATCGGCTCCGGCTTGGCGCAATCTGGTGGCGAGCCATTGAGCCGCACTGTCCATATCGGCCTTGTGTGAGGCGATCGAAGAAATAGACTCAATACGCAAGAGTTCAAATAGTTGGCTCAAGAATCGATCTTTGTTCTGTTCTATGTATTGCTGAGTCGCCTTCATATTTGTTTATTTTTTCGTAAAGATAATAATAATAATCCAAAAATAGTCAATATATTTGCAACTTGATACGTGAAATTAAAAATCAAAAAACAATGGATACAGCGACCCTACACCCTATGATTGTGCACTTTCCAATTGCACTGATTGTTACAGGTTTTCTTTTTGCAAGTTTAGAGATGTTTTGCGCCAAATGCCGCGTCAGTAAATGCACATTAAAAACAACCACTTGGCTTTTGTCGCTTGGCACATTGGCCGCCGTGGCAGCGATCATTTCAGGTATGTTTTTCGCTACAATGCAAGGCTCAATTTTGCTGCCAAATCATCGCACGATGGCTTTTGCTACACTTATTGTGGCTCTTGTTAGCTCGATTGCATACCTATATTATACGTACAAATCGCAAGCGAGCAAACCGCTTCACTTGGCCTCTTATGTACTTTATCTTATTACCGTTATATTAGTCTCTGTCACAGGACATTATGGCGGTCTGATGGTCTATTAATAATTATAAAAAACAAATAAATTAAAAAAAACATGAAAAACATTTTAATGTTGGCCTGCATGGCCGCTGCCGTAGCATTTACTAGTTGTGGCAAACCGGAAAAAACAATCGAGAACCTCAAAGCTGCAGCCACTGGCGAAGCAAACGCATCAGCTAAATACGCAGCTTTTTCGGCACGTGCCGCTGCTGATTCACTGCCTAAAATTGCAGCCATGTTTGCCGCCACTTCGGCCGCCGAAGCAATTCACCAAGCCAATCATATTGCGGAACTAGCAAAATTGGGCGTAACCTTCACCCCAATTGTCGAAACAGTGGCCGTAGACAGCACTTTGGCAAATCTTTACACCGCTAAAAATGGCGAAGAATATGAATTTTCGACCATGTACCCCGAATTTATCGAAGTCGCACAAACAGAAAAAGCTGATGGTGCATTGCAAGTTTTTGATTGGGCAATGAAAGCCGAAAACAAACACGCAGGCTTCTATATCGCTGCTATCCAATCACTTGAAGCAGGCACAAAAGAAGACGCTTTGCCAGCTGAATGGTTGGTTTGCTCTAAATGTGGCGACACTTATGTGGCTGGCACCGAAGGCTCGGCTTGCGAATTGTGCGCAACAACGGTCGATAAATTCAACAAATTCCAATAATCGTAGATGAAGAAATTACTATTTGTTGCTTTAGTAGCGCTTATTTCGGTAGGCGCTATGGGACAAAAAACGGCAAATGAAATTATCGAACGCTACAATCAAGTGACGGGTCTATCAAAGGCCGATTTCTCGATTGGTAGCATGATGATGGACGTTTCGCTCAGCTCGCCGCAAGGCAAGATTCCAATGCAAGTTATCAAAGCTGAAGGTGCAAAATACCGTATTGAAGCTTCGATGATGGGTCAAGAGATGTTGGCTGTGGCTAATGGGCAAAAGGGTTGGATTAAAGTTGCTGGCCAGCCGGTACAAGCGATGCCCAAGGAGGCTATTGACCAAATGGCGTCGCAGGGAGACATGACTGGTTCGCTCAAGTTAGATGATAAGCTTTTTGAGTTCGTTTTAACCGGCAGCGAGGGTGGCAATTACATTTTGCTTGGTACACCTCGTCCGGGAGCCAACACGCTTGGTGTCACTGAATTGGTAGCTCATTTTAGCGAGAAGACGGGCCTTATGACTCGCAGCATCAGCAAACTTGACGTCAAGGGTCAAAAGATCACTGTGGATGTTAAGTTGAGTGGGCACAAGGATTTTGGTGGTTTGACTTTGCCGGCGACGATGGAGGTTACGACTACCGGAACTCCGCCTATGGTGTTGACTGTCAATGATTTCAAGTTAAATTACCCTACGGCTGCGTGGATGTTTGTGGAGCCTAAATAGGGTTTGTGTTATCTTTTTTTAGGGAGGTTGGGAAAATTATTTTCCTGGCCTCTTTTTTTGATTATATGATGGGGGGTCGCGTTGTGGGCGCGGGTTTGTGGCGTGCAGCCCCAAGTAGCGCTGGCTGAGAAAAGCGAAGATTTCAAGAACAGTTAAGAAAGAAACGAAATCACTCAGA
>JAVWYC010000148.1:0-4543 GCA_036661755.1 Mucinivorans sp.
TAGTTTGTTCTATCCTGGGGGTTTGTGTACCCCCAGGATAGAACAAACTAAAAAGCTAGTAAAGAAATAGAGCCAAGATAGAGCAAACTAAAAAAATAGAAAAGAAATAGAACCAAGATAGAGCAAACTAAAAAGATAGTACAAACAAAAAAAAACAAACCAAAAAAATTACCAAAAACTAATCCCCACCGGACTTCTCTCGCAAAAACAAAACAGCCACCAAACCCAAAAGAGAAAACAACGCCGCTATCAAAAAACTCAAGTCAATCGCCCCTACATAATTATGCTCGGACAAACCATAACTCTCTCCAACAACACCACTACCCGAAATCAATGCCGTGAAAATAGCAATGCCAATACTGCCCGAAACCTGCTTGACGGTGTTGGCCACACCACTGGCCGAAGTCATCTGCTCGGGCGCCAATCGAGCAACAGCCATCGTGTTGAGCGGCGTGAATGAAAGACCAATGCCCACACCACGCATATAAACAGTGGTGGCAATCAACCAATAAGGCGTCGTGGTGTCAAACAAAGCACTGAGCAAAAAATAGCTCGAAAAAATCACCAATCCAGCAACAATCAACACCTTATTCCCCGTCCAACGGCTGAAAATACCAGTCAACGGAGCCAACGAACCCTGGATCAAACCAACCGGCAAAAATACACTCCCAGCCGCCAAAGCCGAATAACTGAGCGAATGCTCCAAATACAAAGGTAACAGGTAGTTACCCCCATAAAGCCCTATGCCAAAAAATGTTAAAGCAATAATGGAAATAGCAAAACTTCGATCACGGAAAATCGAGAGATCAATCACCGGGCTCGGGTTGCGCAACGAATGAAGCACAAAAATAGCAAGCATCACGAGCGACACAGCAATCCCCGCCTGCACATATGGCGAATGCCAACCACCGATCACAGCGTGCGCCTGTGTAGCCCCCATGGCCAACGAAACCACAAGCAAAGGCGTGGCGATGGCCACCAACAAAAAGCCAAGCAAATCAAAACGCCCCATATTTTCGTCCTTCACCTCGCTCATCACCGCCCATGTGGCCAAGCTAGCCACAATACCTATCGGCACGTTGACCATAAAAAGCGAGCCCCAATGGAAATGAGTGACCAAAATGCCGCCCAAGTATGGCCCCATCGACACCGAAGCCGCCGCCGCAATGGCCCACAGACCAAGCGCCAGACCGCGCAACTTATTGTCGAAATGACGAATGATGATCGCCATGCCCAACGACTGCACCGTGCCGCTGCCAAAACCCTCGATAACCCGCGCACCGATAAGCCACTCGATCGAAGTAGACAAAGTGCACAGCAACGAGCCGATGGTGAAAACCACCAAGCCGCCCAAGTATATTTTTTTATAGCCCCATTTTTGAGCCACCCACCCTGCCGTGGGCAACATCACGCACATGGCTATCAGATAGGCAGTTATCACCCATTGAGTCAAGTCGAGCGAAGCGCCGAGCGAACGCATTATATCCGGCACACCAACATTGACGATCGTCGAATCGAGCACCGCCATCGCCGTGCCAACCATCACCAGCAATAGAAGCCACCATTTGTAAGATTTTTTTTGTATCATTTTCGATTTCTAGTGCAAATTTCATACCTTTGTTAAAAAAGCAATAACTATGAAAAATTTCACATTTCACAACCCTACAAAAATAGTTTTTGGCCAAGGGCAAATTTCTAAATTGAACTCTTTGATCCCCGCCGGATCGAAAATCATGATCACGATGGGTGGCGGTTCGATTTTCCGTAATGGAGTTTACGACCAAGTAAAACGCGCGCTCGATGGACGCACGTGGATCGAATTTTCGGGCATCGAAGCCAATCCCGACTACGACACCTTGATGCGAGCCGTGGCCATAGCTCGCGACAATAAAATCGACTTTTTGCTGGCCGTCGGTGGCGGTTCGGTGATCGATGGCACAAAATTCATAGCCACGGCCATTAACTACGATGGCTCTCCATGGGAATTTATACTAGACAATAGCAAAGTGTGCCACTCGATAGCCTTGGGCTCGGTGTTGACCCTACCAGCCACAGGGTCAGAGATGAACTGTGGGGCGGTGATCTCGCGACGATCGAGCGGCGAGAAATTAGTCTTCCAAAACGAAGATAATTATCCGCTTTTTTCGATTCTCGACCCCCAAGTTATCTATTCCCTACCCAAAAACCAAGTAGCCAACGGCATTGTGGATACCTTCGCTCACACCTTGGAACAATATCTGACCGTGCCCACATCGGGACGCGACATGGTGATGGATCGCTTTGCCGAAGGGTTGCTATCTACTCTGATCACCTTGGCTCCCGAATTGATGGCCGATAAACCAAGCTACGATGCGTGTGCCAATTTTATGCTCACAGCCACCATGGGGCTCAACGGATTTGTCGGTATGGCCATCGAGCAAGATTGGGCAACACACATGATAGGGCACGAATTGACAGCACTATGCGGTCTAGATCACGGGGTGACACTGGCCATTGTGCACCCAGCCTTGATGAATGTGATGCGCAAAGAAAAACACGACAAAATAGTTCAATACGCCCAACGTGTCTGGGGAATCAACACGGGGAGTGACGAACAAAAAATCGACGCAGCAATTGCCGCCACAGAGAAGTTCTATCGCTCGCTGGGCATCAAAACCCGCCTAACAGAACATGGAGTGAGCAAAGAAATTATGAACGAAATTGTGGAGCGTTTTCGCTCGCGTGGCGCTAGTTTGGGCGAACGAGGCATTGTTTCGCCCGATCACGTGGCCAAAATCCTTGCACAGGCTATGTAATTTAGCTTTCAAAATGTAATTCAGCTTTCAAAAAAAACGGTGAAAGACAAAGTTGCTCTACTACCAACCAGCCCTGGCGTCTACCAATTTTTGGATAGCACGGGTAGCATTATCTATGTTGGTAAGGCTATCAACCTGCGCTCGCGCGTTAGTTCGTATTTCAATTCCGATCGCGACCACTCGCCCAAAGTGCGCGCCTTGGTGCGCCACATTGTGGACATACGCCACGTGGTGGTGGATAGCGAACGTGACGCGCTGCTGCTCGAAAATAATTTGATCAAAGAGCTTCAACCGCGTTACAATATCTTGCTCAAAGATGCCAAGAGCTATCCGTGGATCATGATCACGAACGAAGCTTTTCCGCGTGTGCTTTCTACTCGTCGTTTGGAGCGCGGTCGGGGCGAATATTTCGGCCCCTACTCCTCGGTTGGTATCCAACGTGTGGTGCTCGAATTGGTGCGCGAACTTTTTCCGCTCAGAAGTTGTAAGCTCAACTTAACGCAGCAGGCCATAGCGCGTGGCAAATATGCAGTGTGCCTAAAATATCACATGGGGCATTGCCGCGGGGGGTGCGTGGGCAAAGAGAGCGAGGCTCAATACGCTAAATATATAGACGGGGTACGCGATATTTTGCGTGGTTCGATGGGTGCGGCGCGTCAATTTTTGGAGCGTGCTATGGGCGAAGCTGCCGCAAGACTGCAATTCGAGGAGGCCGAGAGCTATAAACGAAAATTACATTCGCTCAACGAATATTCTCATCGCTCGGTGATTGTCAGTCCAACGCTCGGCACGCTGGATGTGGTGAACATAGAAACTCACGACAACAGAGCTTACTGCAATCACTTGAAAGTGATAAACGGCGCTATCACAGGCTGTTATACGTTCGAGCTAGTGACTCACCTCGACGAACAAGCCCCCGAAATATTGGCTTTTGCCATGATGCACCTCACTCTTTCGGCTCCCGAGATTGTGGTTCCCTTCATGCCTTCCGAATTTACGGAGCGCTGTTTTGTACCTCAGCGCGGCGACAAGATGCGTCTTTTGGAGTTATCGGCCAAGAACTGTATGTTTTTCAGGCTCGAAAAGCTCAAAAACTTAGAGCGCAAAGATCCTGCTCTTTCCGTTGATCGGGTGATGGAAAATATGCGGCGAGAGTTGAAGATGGACGTTCAGCCACGCCACATAGAGTGTTTCGACAACTCGAACTTGCAGGGCACATATCCTGTGGCGTCGTGTGTTGTTTTTCGCGATGGCAAACCTTCTAAGCGTGATTATCGTCATTTCAACATCAAGACTGTTGTTGGGGCCGACGATTTTGCTTCGATGCAAGAGGTTGTTGGGCGTCGTTATCGGCGTATGTTAGACGAGGGTATGCCTTTGCCTCAGCTCATTGTGGTGGATGGTGGGAAGGGTCAGTTGAGTTCGGCTTATCAGACTTTGTGTGAGCTTGGTTTGCAGGACACGATCAAGATTGTTGGTTTGGCCAAGCGTTTAGAGGAGGTTTTTTTTGTAAACGATTCGACTCCATATTATTTGGATAAGAAGGGTGAGTCGTTGCGTATTTTGATGTATTTGCGTGACGAGGCGCATCGTTTCGGGATTACTTTTCACCGAAACAAGCGCAGCAAGCAGATTCCTGACAAGTAGTTAGGTGTGTTGTGGTGAGCTGGCAAGGGTTAAGAAAAGCGAAGTTTTCAAGAGCAGTTAAGAAAAACGCAGTTTTCAAGAGCAGTTAAGAAAGAAACGAA
>JAVWYC010000149.1:0-4543 GCA_036661755.1 Mucinivorans sp.
TCTTATTACTTTTATGTATAGTAACTGCAAAGTAAAGACAATGGGCTGATTCCGCAATGGAATCAGCCCTGTTTTTTGCCTTATTTTAGTTTTACCGGACAGCAATATTTCTTAACCGGTTCTTGAAAACTTCGCTTTTCTCAGCCGGCTCTATAATAACACTACCAATATTCGCAAAAAAAAGAATTGGCCCGCACATTGCGCAACAGCCAATTCTAAATATTAAGTAAATTCTGAAAATTCCTTTTTCGGCATCGAACTTCGGATCTCAAAATCCTAATTTACAGTACGTAAACTCTAGCTTTTCGATCACAGTCCGCCACTGAAAATCTAATTTTCACAAGCTCCCCATTATGAAACTAGGGCAAGGGCAACGGAGCGACCGCCGAACCCGGCGGAGTGATCAACTTCACACTACATGCTCCTTTAATCTTGAGCCTCAGAATCGTCGCTATCGTCCACTATAGCGCCCACAACAAAAGTCCCGTCGGCGTTTTTAGTGATCTGCAACTGAGCTTCTTTTGGCCCAAATTCAAATACATAAACCTCACTGCCTTCTTGAACGGTCATCTCAATTTGATTAACATCGGCCAAAACAAAAGTGGTTTGTTTGGCAATCGCTTCATTGAGTTTTGCGAGCACCTCTTTGGGCAAAGCCTCTACACTTGCAAAATTAAACTCTTCGCTGACTGCTAATTTTCCGCCATTTTCGACCAATTCCACCTCGATTATTATTACTCCATTTTGCAAATCAAGTTCGTGCTTTTTCACCCCAGCCTCTTCTTCAAGCTCGTAGTCTAATATCTTGGCCTCGGGATACGAAGCTGCGGCCCAATCTTTGATGGCACTTGGAATTTCTAGCGGCATTTCGTCGGCTTGGTCGTCGGTATCTTTGATCTCTTTGATTAGCACTCCTTGCTGATCGAAGTAAAGGTCGACCTCGGCGTCTGTTGTTTTTCCTTCGACCTCGATCTTGAACGATACTATATTATCACGCTCCACTTGGCTCGCATCGTCCAGCACCCAGTGTTGCACATCGCTATAGAGTTGTTTGTCGAATACGCTCCGCGTGGTTTTGAATTTAGCTTGCACAGCGGCCGGCAGTTTGTCGAAATCTATTTCTTGATCGATAAGACGCATTTTATTAGCCGAATCAAACCAAATACTTACCGAATCGTCAGCGGCAGCACGAGCGCGGGCTGCACTTGCAGGCAGTCTGAAAATAGCAATATCATATTGTCCATTAGCACTTTTCGTCCATTTGAGGTCGGTAGCCAAAGGGTATTTTTGGGTTACTAATGCGGTTTTTTGATTTGTTGATTTGTCGTCGTTTGTTTTTTGACACGAACCAATTAAAATACAGCTTGCTGCCAGGCTTAGGCATAGTACAGTAAGTTTACTTTTCATGATTTTTGTTTTTTTTGGTTAATAAAATGATAAGATGAAATTAAAAGTTATTTTTTTGATCGATTTGTGAAGTTGCATCGACTAGCTATGAAACCAAAATTAGTCTTAAAATAGTGTAAAATCGACGTAAGAGAACTTATTGATTGAAACCGTTTTGCATTTTTGCGACTACCTTAGAATTGTTTTTTTGTGGCGCCATTTTCTGGAGTGGTGGTGGTCGAATATCAATTCTGATTGTGACTTTTTTCAGAAAAATCACTCGAATTTTTTAGTGAAAAACTACGTTTTTCCTGACTCTTTTTTGTGTTCGTTTTACGTCGAACTTACGCTAAATATAACATCAAACACACACAAAGCGTATGGTGGTGTATAATTGACAACCGTTTTTTTGTGGCGTGGTAAAAAATAAAAAACGCTATGCATCAGCGACTTTTGGCGATCGGGGAACGCATAGCGTTTTGTTTTAACGTGAATTACACTTGGCTACCCACCAAGGTCTTTATTTTTATAAGGCGTTTTTCGAGAAAATCACTATTGAAAATTATTATTCAAAATCACTATAAATATCACACCCCAACCAAGGATGTGTTTCTTAGTGAGCTTCTGAAAATTGAATTTTCCGCAGCGAATCTTGGTCCCGAAAACCATAACTTACTCCAAATGAGCGAAGATTTCAAGATCCAAAGTTCAATAAAAAACGATTTTCAGAGGGTTGCCTTTCTTTATTTTTGGCGAGCCAAGCGATAAATCACAGCGCCGTCTGAGGCCAATAGCAAAGAGTCAGCATCGAGTTTGACAATATTCATGGTGTCGGCAAAATTTATGGTTGTTCCATTGCCAATGCTTTGTCCACCAAGGGTTAGTGTGTGTTTTTCTATATCAAAGTTCCAATTATTATATTGCAAGGTAGCCATATTGATCGAACTCACCGTGCCGTCTGCATTGATGGCGAAGCCTTGTACTTGTGCTTTGTTGATTGGGTTTGCTTCCACCCAGCGGCCTTGGATAAAGAAATAAGGCGAATGCCGAAGTACAGTTAGTTGGGTGACTAATTTCATGTTGGCCGTATCTTTGTAAACCACCGATATCGAGTCGTCAATTAGCACTCCCGGCACATCTGCTGGGTTGGCGTCCATCGTAGAGAGGTTCACCGAGTCACCGGCTGCGGTTTTGATGAAGATATTGTTCATCGTAGCATCAATGACCACACCTTGCATGGTTAGAGGGGTGGTTTTTGTGGCGCAGGCAGCAAAAAGAGCGGCCGTAGCTAATGAAAAAAAGATAGTAGATACTTTCATGTTTTTGACATTTAATGACTTATACACCTATAAAGGTATAACTATTTTTTTAGATTTCAAACAAAATGATCAAAAAAAATAAAAATCAATATTTAATGTCGCTTTTTTGATGCGTTTATTGCCTGGGCACAAAAAATGAAAAGCAGATAATTGAAAAAAATTTTTGCGAAGTCCGAAATTTGTTTTTATCTTTGTGATCTGAAAAACGCAAAATAGTTAATTAAAAAATATCAAAACAATGTCAAAAATTAAAATCGGGATCAACGGCTTTGGCCGTATCGGTCGTTTGGTTTTTCGCGCTGCGCTCAACAACCAAAACGTTCAAGTTGTAGGTATCAATGACCTTATTTCTGTAGACTACATGGTCTACATGCTTAAATACGACACAGTTCATGGTCGTTTTGAAGGTTCAGTAGAAGCCAAAGACGGTAATTTGGTAGTTAATGGTAACGTGATCCGTGTAACAGCAGAACGCGAACCAGCTAATTTGAAATGGAACGAAGTTGGTGCTGAATATGTAGTGGAGTCAACTGGTTTATTCTTGACCAAAGAAACTGCCGAAAAACACATTGCCGCTGGTGCAAAACGTGTTGTGATGTCAGCTCCTTCAAAAGACGATACCCCAATGTTTGTTATGGGTGTTAACAACAAAGAGTACAAAGGTCAAACGATCGTTTCTAACGCATCGTGCACAACAAACTGCTTGGCTCCGTTGGCCAAAGTGATCAACGACAACTTCGGTATCGTTGAAGGTTTGATGACTACTGTTCACTCGACTACTGCTACACAAAAAACCGTAGACGGTCCTTCGATGAAAGACTGGCGTGGTGGTCGTGCAGCGGCTGGCAATATTATCCCTTCATCGACTGGTGCTGCAAAGGCTGTTGGTAAAGTGATCCCTTCATTGAATGGCAAATTGACAGGCATGGCATTCCGTGTTCCAACTTTGGACGTTTCGGTTGTTGACCTTACTTGCCGTTTGGAAAAAGCAGCTTCTTATGCCGAGATTTGCGCTTGTTTGAAGAAAGCTTCTGAAAATGAATTGAAAGGTATTCTAGGTTACACAGAAGATGAAGTAGTATCATCTGATTTCATTGGCGAGGCTCGCACTTCGGTGTTTGATGCTAAGGCAGGTATTGCTTTGAATGGTAACTTTGTTAAGCTTGTTTCATGGTATGATAACGAGTGGGGTTATTCAAACAAGGTGGTTGAGTTGATTTGCCACATGAATACAGTAAAATAGTTTTAAGGTTTCAGACAGTTAGCTGAGTTTGTTTTTTGACGTAAGTTATGAATAAGCTCATGCTAAGGGTTTGAAGTACAAATGGATTGCTTCAGTAGCTCAGTTGGTAGAGCACGACACTCTTAATGTTGGGGTCTTCGGTTCGAGCCCGAGCTGGAGCACATATATTGATTAGTTTTTCTCTGAAAACTAATCAATAACGGGCAAAAGAGCCGCAAACAAACAGTTTGCGGCTCTTTTTGTTTTCAAAAACTAGGGCGTGTTAGCATAATTTAAGTTTGTCAAAAATTAGTGCTAAATTCAAGAACGCCAAATACATAACATCTAGTTTTTCATAACGAGTACATACTCTTCTAAAGCTTTTCAGCCGACGAAATAGTCGCTCCACCTTGTTGCGCCGCTTGTATGACTTTTTATTGTACGTCCAAGGGGTCTTTCGATTCGACTTCGGCGGAACCAATGGCTTAAAACCCTTATCCTTAACTAATTGACGTGTCGTATCATCTTCGTAACCCTTATCCATAGCCAAGTGAATTTTCTTCTTCCTTGGCAACTTTTCCAATCTTTTATCCTCCAAGAGCAACCGTCCTTGTGG
>JAVWYC010000150.1:0-4523 GCA_036661755.1 Mucinivorans sp.
AAAACTTCGTTTTTCTGAACCTGCTCTTGAAAACTTCGCTTTCCTCAGCCGGCGCCAGCTAGGCACAAGCACAAGCACAAGCGCGCCCACACCCCATGCCAAAACGAAAAATTAATATCTTATCTACAACTTCACACGCACACCAACACGCATGTTGAACTGTACCGCAGACTGAGTGCGGAAATTAACAGGGTGAGTGTCATTGGGTAAATAAGTTGTCGCACCAGGCTCTACATACAACCCTACATGCGGCGTGAGATGCACATTCAACCCCACAGCAGCGTTGAAAGATAACATCACACCATGCGTGCTGAGCCCCTGGCTGGTGTGCGAAACATCGCCAGAAATAGAACGCACACGACTATCTACGTCCGCCGCCACAGCGTATTCAACCATCGCACCAGCAGTGGCGTAAAAATCTAAACGCCGATTGCGCACAAAATCATACGATAAATTAAGCGGTATGCCTATGTAATGCAACTTCTGAGTGTATTCGTAAGTCATATTTGGCGATTTGCGACTTGTCGAACTTAGGTAGGTGTAGAGCAAACCTGTCTCGATATTAAAACGAGGTAAAAGCTCAAATTGTAGAGAAGCTCCCACCGAAACCGGGAAATGATGCGTGAAATCTTCGGGATAAAAATCTATCTCGCCGTTATATTTACCCACAGAATAGGTCATCGTAGTGGCCTCGCCGGCCATCGAAGTGCCGCCTTGGTGAGCCTTGGCACCATAGCCCAAAGAGGCGAAAAGCCCGGTGCTAATCTTTGACGAGCGAGGCGCTGACTTCCTTGGCGGGGCTTGATGTGTGTTGTGCCACCACTGAGGCGTTTGTTGAACGGCTGGACGCGATTCGGGCTGCTTGGGGGTAGCCTTTTTTTGCGACTCGTCGATTTGTTTGGTGTGTTCTTGTGGTAAGCTACTAGAATCCTCTTGGGACGTTATGGTTGCGTGGTCGGCCTCTGTAATTGCCGATAAATGAATGGTTTGCGAATGAGTAACTTGTATTTGTGGCTCTTTTTCTTTTTCTGGCGTAGCTACTGTTGGCCGAAGAAGTGAGGCGAGGGGGATTTTAGGTAAATCAAAAGGAGTGACCAATGGCTTTGGGGCCATGACCCACAAGGCGAGCCCGATGATCGCTGCCGCTATGGTGCTCCAAACTGCCACGCGCGGTAAGGCATGTGTACGATGGTTTTTTTCTTGCCCCGGCTCTTTCTCCGATTTTTGCGCTAACCTTTGTTTGTGCTCAAAATCGGCCCATGAGGGAGCCCCCGGGGCTTGGTAGTTAGCCAAAGGCGCAAGTGCATTATCGATCTTATCTTTGTCCTCTGCTCTCATTCTATTATATCTGTGCGTGAAAGTGCGTGTGAAAGTTCAACTTTGGCTCGGTGTAGTATTGTTCGTGAATTTTGTGGCGATATGTGTAGTATGGTTGCTATCTCTTCGTGTGAGAAGCCCTCGATGGAAAACATATTGAGCACCGTTCGTTGCAAAGTCGGCAGTCGAGCTATGGCATTCAAAATATCTTCACTTTCCATTGTTTCGATCGCCGTTGCCATCGAACTTTCGACGAGCGATAGGTCGCCATTTGCCCCGTGTTCGATCGACATACGCGTGCTTTTGATTCGCAAGTGCCCCAAGGCTGTGGTGACAAACACCCTTCGCGCCCACCCCACGAAAGAGCCCTGTCCACGATAGGAGCCAATGGAGTCGAAAAGGTGAATAAAGCCATCGTGCAACCAATCTTCGGCCATCGAGCGATTTGGGGCGTAACGTAGCGTAACACCAAACATCGTGGCACTCAGCTCTTGATAAATCAGTTGCTGCGCGCCACGATCGCCTTTTTGGCAACGATCTATTATTTGATCTGTGATCAATCGTTATTTGGGGGAGCCGTTTGGCGGCTCGTCGTTTGTTTTATTAGTGGGGGTCTAAAAATCGAATTTCCCGGGGGCGATTTTTAGAAGTTATTTAGCTACCGGGCTTTGGCTGACCGTTTTGCTTGGGGCAATTACCCATTGAGTGTATGTGTATTCATTGTAGATCAACGGCGTTCCGTCGCGAGATATTGTTTCGCTGCTCACGAATCCGTTGGTGCTGTATGTGTAGCGGAAATCATAGATAACTGTTTTGTTGTCTTCTTGAATTTCGGCCGATGCCAATAGCCACGCGCTGTGGGCTCCAAAACGATCGGTAGCCCAGTAATATGGCTCGCCCGGAATAGTGTATTGTTGCAAACCGATGAAATTAGGGCTAGTTGTGTAGTGATATTTGGCCACCGTTTGCCCGCCCTTGTTGACCGACACATAGCGCCCCTCGGATGAGGCGACAGCCAATTCGCCAACTTGGCTACGCATCATTTGCTCGTCGTATTTAATGTAATACGGTGTTGCGGCGCCTGTTTTGTTGAGCACTTGGCTAGCCATGCCGCTAGAATTGAGTTTCAATGAATCGACAATCACACGCCCATCTGTTGTGTGGCGATAAGCCACCAAGCTATCACCGCCCGACACTTTGTAGTTGTAGTCGATCTTAATCAACGTATCGCCGGAGAAAGTCTCGGAATATAGACGCGGATAAGAGGGCATCGTGGCGTTGGTTGTTGGCTCTACTTTGTAGAGGAAGGTGACTAGAATCGGATCGCGTGTTTTGTCGGCAAAAGTTGTTTTTTTGCTGGCTATGCCATAAACCATTGTGAATTGGCCATCGTTTGAAGTATCGTAGCACGAAACGGCAAATGTGGCAAGAAAGGCCAATGAGAGGAGAATTAATTTTTTCATTGATGAATTACGTTTTTATTATCGTTATATCATCAAGATGCATTTCGCGTGCAAAATGTTACAACGCTTTGCGATTTTTTATTGCGTGCGACACTGTGAGCGGGTCGGCGTATTCGATTTCGTCACCCAAGCCGATACCGCGCGAAATAGTGGTGAGCTTCACATCGCGCCCCGCCAAGCGTCGCGAAATATAGAAAGCCGTCGTCTCGCCCTCCATTGTTGTGGGCAGCGCCAAGATCACTTCGCGAACCTGACCTTGCTCTACATTGTGCAGCAACAAATCGATTTTTAGATCCGAAGGCGAAATACCGGCCATGGGCGAAATCACGCCTCCCAAGACATGATACATACCGCCATAAGAGCCTGTGCTTTCGATCGATAACAGGTCGCCCACATGCTCCACCACGCAAATCGTTGTGTGTTCGCGTCGAGGATCGGCACAAATTTCGCACAACTCCCCCTCGGTGAGGTTGTTGCAACGCGTACAATATTTTATGTTGCGCCTAAATTCATAGATCGCACCAGCCAGCGCGTCGGCTTGATCTAGCTCTTGGCGGAGGACATGCAGAGCCAAGCGTAGAGCCGACCTATGCCCTACGCCCGGTAGTTTACCCAGCTCAAAGACTAAATTATCGAGTAGTCGAGACATTTATTGTTTTTGATCAAGGTGCAATCCATCGAAAGAAAGTTTTACTTTTTTTTGCGGCGAGAGGGGCGTTTTTTGTGAATTATTTTTGCGGGCGTTGAATCTCGGAGCTCAAAGCGCTGCTTTACAGCAAGCGAACATCGTCTTTTGTGGACGAATAGTTCGTCTTGGGGAATTTAATTCAACGGAGGCTTCTTCCGCGTATTTTTTAGCAGTTCATGCCTCCACAAACGTGGATCACTTGTCCGCTAACGTAGCTCGATAGGTCGCTAGCTAGGAAGACGCAGGCGCGTGCCACGTCTTGCGGTGTACCTCCGCGGCGCAACGGGATTTTGGCTGCCCAAGCTTGTCGGACTTCTTCGGGTAGTTGGGCTGTCATTTCGGTGATGATGAAGCCTGGTGCGATGGCGTTGCAACGAATGCCGCGCGAGCCGAGCTCTTGCGCTACGGACTTGGTGAAGCCAATCAAGCCGGCTTTCGAGGCGGCGTAGTTGGCTTGCCCTGCATTGCCTGACACTCCGACAACCGAGCTCATGTTGATAATTGAGCCTGATTTTTGTTTCATCATCAATGGTGTGACGGCTTTGGTGAGGTTGAACGCTGATTTGAGGTTCACGCCAATAACCAAGTCCCATTGTTCTTCGCTCATGCGCATTAGTAGGCCGTCGCGAGTGATGCCTGCGTTGTTGACCAGAATATCGATGTGTCCAAAATCTTTAATAATTTCGGCCACCACATCTTGTGATGCTTTGTAGTCGCTAGCGTTTGAGGAGTATCCTTTTGCTTTGACTCCGAGGGTTTGGATTTCGGCTTGTGTGGCTGCGATAACTTCTGGTGCGGCCATATCAGTGAAGGCGATTTGGGCTCCATTTTGTGCATATTCGATTGCGATGGCTTTACCAATGCCGCGGGCGGCTCCTGTGATGAGTGCGACTTTACCGTCTAGTAGTTTCATTTTTTTTGGTTTATGATTTAGTAAGACAAAGATAACAAAAGAATTTTTAATTTTCAGATTTTTTTTGTTGTTTGTTTTGGGTGGTGTGTAGGGATAAGTTAGAGTCAGCTGAGAAAGGCGAAGTTTTCAAGAGCAGTTAAGA
>JAVWYC010000151.1:0-1410 GCA_036661755.1 Mucinivorans sp.
TGGGAAAAACTGCGTTTTTCTTAACCGGCTCGCAAGAACTGCGTTTTTCTGAACTGCTCTTGAAAACTTCGCTTTTCTGAACCAACCCCAACTTAACACATATACGCCCCAAAACCCACTCATATCCACACCACATACACAATTATTATACCGAAAAAACGTTGGGAAAATATACCACACAACACCAATAAAACAAACCCTAAACCAAAATATCTGAAAAAGAAATAATTGATTAAAATTGCATTTTCAAAACTTTTTTCGTAACATTGTAACCGAGATTTTCTTTAAGCAATATACCATGAAACGATATCTATTTGCCATTATACTGATTTTCTGTTCATTAGCAACGCTGGCAACGCCGCCGGCAATGCCAACCTCGATCATCACTCTCGCCGACGGATCCGTGGCAATAGCAAACAAAGGAACAAAAACCGTGGAAATATATTCGGCCGACTTCTCTGAAAAAAATCGCACCTTAACCTTCAACGACCCTCCACAAGGACTCACACAAAATACCGACGGCACCCTCTTTGTCACCACCTTTAACGATGGACAAAAAGGAATAGCACGCAGCATGCTGCACCGAATCGGAACCAGCGGAATCGAAAAATCAGTGACAGCCCCCTACGGAGCTGGCAAACCAATCATCGCTGCCGGAAAACTCTATCTGGGCGGACAATTCGATGGCACGGTAGCACAATTTAACCCACAAACACTAGACCAAGAAAAAACAACACACGTGCTGCGCGAACCAAAAGCCCTCGTGGCAAACGATAAATACCTCTTTGTGCTCAACTTCCTGCCGGCCACAGCATCTAATCTCGACTACGTGGCGTGCGATGTGTCGGTGATCGATCTGGCTACATTTCAAGTAGTTAAGAACATAAAACTATCGAACGGCAGCAACGCCCTACGCGACATATTACTCACACGCGATGGGCGCTATGTGCTCGTTTCGCACAACCTCGGGCGATACACCGTCCCCACATCGCAACTCCAACAAGGCTGGATGAATACTTCGGCTGTAAGCGTGATCGATGCCAAAAATTTGATTTTCAAAGGTAGTATAATTGTGGACGAACCCAACCGAGGCGCGGCCGGCACATGGGGCATAGCGCAGGGGGGAGCAAATGGCGAGAAAATTATCGTCAGCCACTCCGGAACACACGACGTGTCGATTATCGACTACAAAAAAATGATCGATAAACTCGAAAATTACAAGGGCGGGATCGATATGTTGGACTATGATCTGCGCTTTTTATATGGTATGCGCGATCGTGTGGCGTTGACAGGCAACGGCCCTCGCGCAATGAGCATCTCCAAAGACGGAACGAAAGTTTATGTGCCTACCTATTTTTCTGACACGCTTAACATTGTCCGGATCGATTCGCACGACATAAAAACGGTGGC
>JAVWYC010000151.1:1420-4500 GCA_036661755.1 Mucinivorans sp.
AAAGTTTATGTGCCTACCTATTTTTCTGACACGCTTAACATTGTCCGGATCGATTCGCACGACATAAAAACGGTGGCTCTCAACCCCGAACGCACAATGAGCCAAGCACAAATTGGCGAGAAAGTGTTTAACGACGCCACATATTGCTTCCAAAATTGGCAGTCGTGCAACGGCTGTCACCCCGGCGAAGCCCGAACGGACGGCATGAATTGGGACCTAATGAACGATGGGATCGGCAATTCAAAAAACTGCAAGAGCTTGCTCTACTCGATCCAAACCGCACCTTCCATGATATCCGGCATTCGCGCATCGGCCGAATTGGCTAATCGTAAAGGCTTTACTCACATTCAATTCTCTAATATTCCAGAAGAAATGGCACTGGCCGTCGACGCCTATACCCGTACTTTGGAAGCGGTGGCCAGCCCATTCTTGGTCAACGGACAACTGAGCGAAAAAGCAAAGGCAGGCAGCAAAGTTTTTGAAAAATTCAACTGCGGTCAATGCCACTCCGGCCCCTATTACACCGATATGAAAATGCACAGAATAGGTGAAGACATTGAATTTGAAGCCGGTTGGGACACGCCAACCCTACGTGAAGTGTGGCGCACGGCACCCTATCTTTTTAATGGGCGCGCGGTGACAATGCGCGACGTTTTTGCAGTCTATAAACATGGCATTGATCGTAAAATATCTGATCGCGAAATCGACGAACTAACCGAATATGTCAATTCTCTATAAAAAACAATGGCAATCCTAAAATACGATATAGCACACTCTTACGCCTCTTCTTTCAAGGAGGGGCTTGTGGAGCTGATTGCTCGTATTGACCCTCAACGAGTGCCGGTCAGGGTGGTCGTTTTTGGTAACCCGTTAAGCGAAGAGCAATATGTGGCCGAACGATTTTTGATTGTCGAAGCACTATTTGATCGCTATGGCGATCGCTCGCCCGTGATAAGTTATGTGGCTCAGACTCCGTTGGCCGCCACTCTGGTGATGGAATCTCAGACCATAGCTCCGGAGCTCGAACTGGCATTTGCCCTCTATGGCGAACATCGCTACGCCAAAGTAATGACAGAGGAAGGCAAAATGATTTTCACCGAGGGCATTTTGCCCCTTGACCTTGGAGCGCCAATTATCGCTCAATCGAGCGAAGTTTTCGGAGTGGTGGGCGATATACTTCGCCATGAAGATCTGTCGCCGGGCGATATTTCGCGCCAGTGGAACTACATCGAACAGATCACCTCTATCCGCAATGAGCGACAAAATTATCAAGAATTTAATGACGCTCGCACCGATTTTTATAGCACCACTTTATGGAAGGATGGCTATCCTGCCGCCACGGGTATCGGCACTGCTTTTGGCGGAGTGATGGTCGAAATTGACGCCGCGAAGCTTACCGGAGTACGCATTGTGGCTCTCGACAACAGTTTGCAAGTGGCGGCGCACGAATATTCAAAGCAAGTTTTGCTGGGCTCCACCACCCTTTCCACGCCTAAGTTTGAGCGAGCCAAAGCGGTTGATTACGGCCATGGCATGGTGAAGATTTATATTTCCGGCACGGCAGCCATTCGAGGCGAAGATAGCTTGACGGGTGTTGGCATTGCCGCGCAAACTTTGGCCACGCTCGAAAACATAGAATTTTTGTGTTCTACGGAAAATCTGTCTACCTTTGGGGTTCGGGTGGATTCCGCGGTGCATTATTCGGCTTTGAGGGTGTATCTGAAATTTCGCTCCGATTATTTGGCCGCTCGTGAAATAATAGAGCAACGCTATGGTTTAGACCTGCCGGTGCTTTATGTGTTGACCGATGTTTGTCGCGATGAATTGCTAATTGAGATCGAGGGGACAGCCGAATATAACCCAAACAAGTGTTAATAGTTAAGAAAATAGAACAAATAACATAAAAAAAATCATCAAACAAAAAAATGAAAAAACTACTTCTTTCACTTCTCGCTATGGTTGCTATGGTGGCCTGCGGCACAAACACAGAAAAAGCTACGTGTGTAGCACAAGACTCTATGAAACAAGAATTTACAAAAACTTACACTAACGCTGATTTCTATAAAGACGGCGTTTTCCAACAAGACACCGCCAAAAAAGCATTCCTCGAAATGTTTGCTTTCTATGATGTTCCTTTCACCAAATTCATGGCCGAAAACATTTGGTTCACCGACTTTGGTTTGGGTGATTTCGAGAACACAGGCATGGGTGGTATTTTCTGGGTTAACGATTCGACGGACGGCTATTTTGCTCACGCGATCTACCTTTTGCCGGGTCAAATGATTCCGGAGCACAAACACGTTAAGACTAAATTCCCAGCCAAGATGGAGAGCTGGATGGTCGAAAAAGGTTGGTGCTACAACTTCTCGGAAATAGGCGAAACACCTAACGTGCCTGCAATTCCAGAGTCACAAAAGGCAACAACTATTTCAAAATTCTTTGTTGAGCAACACGTTGGCGACATTGTTCACCTGAAAGACAAAGGGGTCGAAACTTTCCACTTTTTGATGGCAGGCCCACAAGGCGCTATCGTTGACGAATGGGCTAACTACCACGACGCAGCCGGCCTACGTTTCACCAACCCTATGGCTGCACTCTAATTTTTCGTAGGTTTTGTATTCATTCCTAATCGGGATAGCACTACTCATTGTAGGGTATTTCACCTACGGTTTATTGATAGAAAAAGTACTAAAAATCGATCCCAAAAGGGTTACTCCCGCTTACAAGAATCAAGATGGGGTCGATTTTGTACCGATGGCCACGTGGCGAGTTTACCTCATTCAGTTCCTTAATATTGCAGGGCTTGGCCCGATTTTCGGAGCTGTAATGGGAGCGAAATTTGGTGTTTCTGCCTATTTGTGGATCGTACTGGGGACAATTTTCGCTGGTGCAACTCACGATATGATAGCCGGGGTTTTATCTATGCGGCACGACGGCGAATCGCTGCCCGAAACGATAGGACGCTATTTGGGTGTGACAGTCAAGCAATTAATACGAGGTTTCTCGGTGGTTTTGATGATACTCGTAGGTGCTGTTTTTGTAGCTGGGCCTGCGACTTTACTCGCCAAACTCACTCCAAG
>JAVWYC010000152.1:0-4504 GCA_036661755.1 Mucinivorans sp.
ATTCCGTTTTTTTCTTAACTGCTCTTGGAAGCTTCGTTTTTCTGAACCGGCTCTTGGAAACGTCACTTTTCTTAACTGCTCTTGAAAGTTTCGTTTTTCTTAACCCGGTCCTAACTCAACATAAATGCGCCCTAAACCCGCGGCCACGCGGCATTTGATTACAAGGTCTAACTGAATCGAAATTCAAAAGTAACCCCCATAACAATACCACTATGCAAAAAAAAGGCTACCCATCACTGAGTAGCCTCCTTCTATATTGAATTAACTGACTATTTTACAATAGCAGCGAAATCCTTGTTGTCAAAGAAATTCAAGAAGTTAACCTCCGTAGCAGCCAATTTCTTAGCGCAACCACATGAAGCTGAACCGTTGACAGCAGCTTTAAGGTTAGAAATCAAACCAGTTGCATCACCTTCGCGAGCAGCAATAACTGCTTTCACGTAGTCCGCACGCCAGCCCTTAGCCGAAGCTAACGTTGATTTGGCAGCAGCTACATCACCGTTGAGCAATTGAGCCAAACCCTTGTTGTATCCGTTCAAAGAAGCAGACGCAGTTGAGTAATTACCATTTGCAAGTTCTACTAAACCCTTGTTGTACTTAGCTTCTGGAGTGTTAGATGCTGCAAAGAATTTGGCAGCTTCAGCTTTTTTGCCCTCGGCCAAAGCAACAACACCAAGGTTGTTAACCACCTGAGCCGCCGAATTGTTGATCGAAGCAGCCTTCAAGAAGTCAGCCTTTGCACCAGCAAAATCACCGTCCCAAGCTTTCACACAACCTAGGTTGTTCCAAGCACGGTAGCAGTTGAATTTGTCAGCAGCAGCTTTGTAAATCTTAGCCTTTGTAGCGTTGTCGGTGAACAAAGTAGCCGAGAAAAGCATCTCTTCGAGGTTCAATGTATTGATGTCAGTTGCAACAGCAGCTTTCAATTCAGCATCGGTCAAACCTTCTACTTGAACGTTAACATTCATCTTAGAACGACGAAGTTCCGGCAAAATCTTTTCGGCCAACACTTGGAATGCAGATGTCATGTTTTTGATCTCACGATCGCGAACCTGAGGATCTGAGTACATTGAAAGAACTTGTAGGATAAGGTCTTTGTCTGCAATATCAGATTTAGAAACCAATTCCTTGAAGCCTTCCCAGTCTTCGCCCATTGCGTTGATGTCAAATTTAGCACTAGTTGGAACGTTATCTTTTTTGAATTTAGCGCTCAATGCTTTATGAGTAGTTTCGCCACGTTTGTTAGACAATTTGTCGTTCAAATCCAATGGACCATCTGGCGAAGCGTAAGCTTGAGTGTAAACGTCACCAACTTTTTTCTTGGCATTGCCAGAGTTGTCGATGATGAATTTTTCGAGAGCCGAGATTTCTTCCGAATTCAATTGGCCTTTGCGAACGTCAGCCTTGTTGATTTGGAACATGATTTTGGCCTCTTGGTTGATTTCGGTCACACGTTTCAAAGCGTCTGGTGCGATGGCTACTTGTGCGTAGTTATCGGCCATCAATTGAAGCGAGCTAACTGCATTTGCAACAAAGATTGGGGTAGGATAAGGAGTAAATTCCTTGATTTTCTTACCTTGTTTAAGGCATTTACCTTCAGCTTTGATCACCAATTTAGATAGGCGCATTGCAGGTTGGTAAGGGATATTTACATCGATTGTGAATGAACCACCTGTTTTGTAAGGGATAACTTTGTAGTTGTCTTGAACTTTTTCGCCTTGTACAAATACAGGAGTACCAGCCGCTTGGCCACCTTCCCACATGATTACTGGTGTGAGTTTGGCTACACCCCATTTGTGGAATGTTTTTGCTGGAACATTGACTGTGATTGTTGCCACTGCGTTGTCGCCTTTGAGGGTAACAATTTCTGGCGAACAAGTAACGGTGATTCCGTTTTGAGTCTCTTTCATCATCTTTTTATAGCAATTACAGCTACCCAAAGTGACAATCATAGCCAACGCTACGAGACTAACTTTCATTAGGTTTTTCATTGTTTTTTGATTTGGTTATTTTGTTTTATTCGTATTTTTTATGTTTTTTACAATTGCAAAGTTAATATAAAAATATTAAACTTCACAAATTTACTTTTTTTTAGTCTCTTTATTTGTCTAGCAAGACACGGCGCGAGAGCTTCAATTTGCCATTTTTAGGATCGACGCCAATCAATTTAACATCAATCATTTCGCCCTCTTTGAGCCCACTGTCGGCCATTGTCTCGATGCGGTGATTTGCGATTTCCGAGATATGCAATAAACCATCTTTGCCCGGAAGGATTTCGACAAAAGCACCAAATTCGACAATCGTACGAATCTTACCATTATATATAGTGCCTACCTCGGGAACCGTTGTCATGCCCTTAATGCGATCAATCGCAGCGTCCACACCGGCTTTATTGGCTCCAAAAACGTCAACAATACCCTTGCCATCTGCTTCGGTGATTGTGATTGTAGTGCCTGTTGTTTTTTGCATCTCTTGAATCACTTTACCGCCGGGGCCAATGATGGCACCAATGAAATCACCGGGAATCACGACACGAACAATACGTGGCACATGAGGCTTGTAGTCCTCGCGAGGCGCGGCGAGCGTCTCTGTGATTTTACCCAAAATGTGCATACGACCCTCTTTGGCTTGCATAAGTGCTTGATGGAGAACCTCGTAGCTCAAACCGTCAACTTTAATATCCATTTGAGTGGCAGTAATACCATCTCGTGTGCCGGTTACTTTGAAGTCCATATCCCCCAAGTGGTCTTCGTCGCCCAAAATATCAGAGAGAACAGCAAAGCGGTCACCTTGGGCAATAAGCCCCATGGCAATACCCGATACCGGCTTTTTGATCTTCACCCCGGCGTCCATCAGCGCTAGCGTACCAGCGCAAACAGTAGCCATAGATGATGAACCGTTGCTCTCCAAAATATCACTCACCACACGAATTGCGTACGGACAATCTTCGCCTGTTGGGATCATCGGTTTCAAGGCGCGCATAGCCAAGTTGCCGTGTCCCACTTCGCGACGAGATAGGCTGCGTGCGGCGCGAGCCTCG
Source organism: Mucinivorans sp. (assembly GCA_036661755.1). Classification (GTDB taxonomy): domain Bacteria; phylum Bacteroidota; class Bacteroidia; order Bacteroidales; family Rikenellaceae; genus Mucinivorans. The sequence continues at coordinate 3,041 of JAVWYC010000152.1, forward strand.
CCAGTGGCAAAGGGAGGGAAATTATAGTGCAGTACGAATTTTTCACTTCCGTCGCGCAAAACATCATCGATCATTTTTTCATCAAGTTTCGTGCCAAGTGTTACCGTGGTGAGCGATTGTGTTTCGCCGCGTGTAAAAATGGCAGATCCGTGAGGCGCGGGTAGGTAGCCCACTTCGGCCCAGATAGGGCGAATTTCGTTCGTGCGACGTCCGTCAAGGCGGATCCCTTCGTTGAGGATCATATTGCGCATAGCCATTTTCAGCACATCGTCGTGGAAATAGCGTTTAGCGAGTTTAGTTTTTGTAGCTTGATCTTCTTCTGACATATTGGCGATATATTCCGTTTCGATAGCTTCAAAGGCGTCCGAGCGTTCGTGTTTTGGCAGTTGAGCCTTGGCCACGGCGTATGCTTTATCGTAAGTGGCGGCGATGACAGCTTGGCGTAGGTTTTCGTCTTTATCTTCGTGGCAATATGCGCGTTTTTGGTTTTTGCCGATTGCGTCAGCCAGGTCGTATTGCGCTTGGCATTGTGCTTTAATGGCTTGGTGCGCGAATTTAATGGCGTCGAGCATTTCTTCTTCTTGCACTTCGTTCATTTCGCCTTCCACCATCATGATGTTGTCTAGTGTGGCGGCTACCATTAGGTCGAGGTCGCAATTTTCCATTTGCGAGAAGGTAGGGTTGAGCACTAGTTGCCCATTGATGCGAGCCACTCGGACTTCCGAGATAGGGGCTTCAAACGGCACGTCAGATACGGCCAGTGCTGCTGAGGCGGCGAGTCCGGCCAGTGCGTCCGGTTGGATATCGGGATCGGCAGAGATGAGTGTAACGGTCACGAATACTTCGGCATGGAAGTCGGCTGGGAACAGTGGGCGCAGTGCGCGGTCGATGAGTCGTGAGACCAAGATTTCGTAGTCTGATGGTCGTGCTTCGCGTTTGAGGAATCCTCCGGGGAATCGTCCGTTCGAGGCGTATTTTTCTTTGTACTCAACCGATAGGGGCATAAAGTCTGTATCTTCCTTGGCGTCTTTGGCGCAAGTGACTGTTGCCAGTAGCATAGTATCGCCTTGGCGAACCACGACTGAACCATCGGCCTGTTTGGCCAATTTGCCTGTCGAGAGCTCGATTGAGCGTGAGTCCGAGAGGTAGATCGTTTTAGTTGTTTCGTTATACATCATTATTTTACACATTATAATTTGGGAGCAAAGATAATATTTTTTTTAGAATTTAGCAATATATAAATGATTAATATGTTGTTGTTGTATTTTGGGTAATTTTGTGGTATACGGTTGCATTATAGCATTGTAATTTGTTGTTAGTTTATTGAATTTCTGTGTAGTTGTGGGTTTGGGGTGTGTTTGTGATTGTGTTAAGATAGGGCGCGGTTCAGGAAGGCGAAGTTTTCAAGAGAGCAGTTAAGAAAGAAACGGAATCACTTGGAGCCGGTTAAGAAAAACGAATTTT
>JAVWYC010000153.1:0-4439 GCA_036661755.1 Mucinivorans sp.
GTAATTTCGTTTCTTTCTTAACCGGTTCTTGAAAACTACGCTTTCTTAACAGTGATACTTGGGGCTACGCACCCCAAAACCACAACATTCGATTATAAAACATAAACAAATACCCCCCCTAACGCAATTTAGCTAAGTAATCTCGCAAGGCCATCGCCGCACGACCACGATGCGAAATAGCATTCTTCTCCACCGACGTAAGCTCGGCAAATGTCTTGTCATAACCCGTGGGAACAAAAATCGGATCGTAACCAAACCCCCCACAACCACGCGCAACCATTATAATCTGACCACCAACTACCCCCTCTATCAAACGCTCATGACCATCGATAATAAGCGCGAAAACAGTGCGAAAACGCGCACGACGATCAACTTTACCCGCCAAACGCGCAAGCAACAACTCCATGTTAGCCTGACTGTCGTGACCAGCGCCAGGAGCATAACGAGCCGAATGAACACCCGGCTCACCACCCAAACCAGCAACCTCTAATCCCGTGTCGTCAGCAAAACAATTGCACTTGGTACGCTTGTAAACATATCGCGCCTTGAGCAACGCATTGCCCTCAAGCGAAGCCGCAGTCTCGGGAATGTCCTCCGTAATGCCGTACTCATCTAAGGTGTGCAAAAGAACATCAGAGCCCAAAATAGCCCCAACTTCCTCGATCTTGTGCTTGTTGGCTGTCGCAAAAATTAACTCCATAAATTGATCGCTTTTGAAATTCAATGGACAAAGATAATCATTAATTCATATAATATTTGGGTTTTAGAGAAAAATAGTTAACTTTGCAGATTGTAAATTAAATGTAATTATATAAACTCCTCATAAACAATGCAGAACAAAGGCGCTATTAAATTTTTGGCCATAATGCTAGCGATAGCTTGTGCCTTCCAACTCTCTTTCACTTTTGTGACTGGCGGAGTAACCAAGAAAGCAGAGTCGCTGCCCATAGAACAGCAAACAGCTTACCTCGATTCAATGAAAAGCGAGGTCATTTATAATATAGGTATCGTCAAATATACCTATTCAGAATGCTTGGAACGCGAGATTAACCTCGGCCTCGACCTGCGTGGTGGTATGAACGTAACACTCGAAATCGCTGTCGAAGACATCCTTAAAGCGCTGAGTGACAATTCGCAAGATCCTGCCTTCCTCAAATCTATGGCCGCAGCTAAACAGGCTCAGTCAGGTTCGACAAGTGATTTCTTGACGCTCTTTGCTTCGGAATATCAAAAGGCAAATCCTTCGGGGCGCCTCTCTTCTATTTTTGGAACGTATGATCTGCGCGAAAAAATCACACCATCATCTACCAACGAACAGGTGATCGAAGTGCTACGCAAAGAGAGCGAAAGCGCAATCGCCAACTCATTCCAAGTGCTATCTAGTCGTATCGACCGTTTCGGCGTTGTGCAACCAAATATTCAACGCCTAGACAATTCGGGGCGTATCTTGGTGGAGCTGCCGGGGGTGAAAGATCCGGAGCGGGTGCGTAAACTTCTGCAAGGAACAGCTAACCTCGAATTTTGGACAACATACACAGCCAAAGATGTGTTGCCAATGCTCGTTGCAGCCAATCAAACGATCACAGAACTAGCCTCGAAACCAACCCTCGACTCAACAATCGTGGCGGCTGCCGATTCGACAGTCGAAAAAGAAGTCGAAGCAGAACAAAAACAAGATAATATAGTGTCGGCCTTGGGCGGGACACAAAAAGTGAGCGACACAACAGCCGCCGCAGTCAATGCTAGTCTCTTTGGAGTGCTCCAACCATTGGAAAGTGAATCGCCGGTGATTGGTATGGCTCGCTCATACGACACAGTGAAAGTGAACGCATACCTCAATATGCCACAAGTAAAGTCGCTCTTCCCGCGTGATCTGAAATTTATGTGGTCGATCAAAGGAACCGACAAAACAAATACAATCTTTGAACTCTATGCAATTAAAGGCTCTTCGGACGGCAAAGCGCCACTAGACGGCGGTGCGGTTGAAGATGCGGTGGGCGAACATGCACAAGAAGGTTCGTCGGCCGAAGTGTCGATGGTGATGAATGCTACCGGCGCTAAAACATGGGCTCGATTGACGGCCGACAATATTGGAGGCTTCATTGCTATCGTGCTCGACAACTATGTGTATAGTTGCCCTCGCGTTAATGGCGAAATCACTGGCGGACGCTCGTCGATCACCGGCGGCTTCTCGATCACCGAAGCCAAAGACTTGGCCAATGTGCTCAAATCCGGTAAATTGCCAGCCCCGGCACGAATTATTCAAGATACGGTGGTCGGCCCTACTCTTGGACAAGAATCTATCAACGCCGGTATGGGCTCTTTCGTTCTTGCCTTTGTCTTGGTGCTGATCTACATGATCTTCTTCTACAACAAAGCAGGTATGGTGGCCTCGGTGGCACTGATCACCAACTTGTTCTTCTTGTTCGGTGTGCTGGTTAGTTTTGGCGCCGTATTGACCTTGCCGGGTATTGCCGGTATCGTGCTTACCATGGGTATGGCCGTCGATGCGAACGTTATTATATATGAACGCGTCAAGGAGGAACTGCGAGGTGGTAAAGGACTCTCGCTCTCGTTGGCCGATGGTTTCAAAAATGCGTATTCAGCCATTATCGACGGTAACGCCACAACCCTTATCACGGGAATTGTGCTCTTTATTTTCGGATCGGGCCCTGTGCAAGGCTTTGCAACTACGCTGATCATTGGTATCCTAACGTCGCTCTTCTGCGCAATCTTCATCTCGCGTCTGATCTTTGAATGGATGATTAGCAAGAAATACGACATCACATTCTCGAATAAATTGACGGCTAACTTCTTGGAAAATACAAAAGTTAACTTCATCAAAGCACGTAAGTATACTTACACTATCTCTATTATCCTCTTTGTGACGGTTATCGTTTCGCTTGCCACGCGTGGTTTGAGCTATGGTGTCGACTTCTCGGGAGGTCGTTCGTATGTGGTTCGTTTCGACAAGCATATCACCGACAACCAAGTGCGTGAAGCGTTAGGCAAAGTCTTTACCGACGGATTGGAAGTTAAACAATTTGGAACACAAGATCAAAATCAAGTACGAATCACAACACAATACAAATATGCCGACGATGGTAACGGAGTGACCGACGAAATTAACGCGATGATGTATCGCGCGCTTTCGCCACTCTATTCGGGGCCAATTTCGATCGAAGATTTCACGACCACGATCAAAAATCCGTTGGGAATTATTTCGGCCGAAAAAGTGGGGCCTTCGATTGCCCACGACATTAAGGTCAATTCGTTTATTGCGGTGATTTTTGCTCTGATTGCCATCGGGATTTATATCGCTCTGCGATTCAAAAACTGGCAATATGGTATGGGAGGTGTTGTCTCATTGCTCCACGACTCAGTGATCACAATTGGTATGTTCTCGCTCTTTTACGGGATATTGCCTTTCAACTTGACGGTAGACCAAGCGTTTATTGCAGCAATCCTGACAATTATTGGTTATTCGATCAACGATACGGTGATTATTTTCGACCGTATTCGTGAAAATACTAGCTTGTTCCCTCGCCGTTCGACGATGGATAACATGAATAATGCAATCAATCAAACCTTGGCGCGTACAGTAAACACGGCGGGTACGACAATTGTGGTGCTGCTGGCAATGTTTATTTTTGGTGGTGAAGTAATACGCGGGTTCATTTTTGCGTTATTATTCGGAGTAGTGATTGGTACATTCTCTTCAATTTTCGTAGCGACTCCTATTGCTTACGATTTGTTGAACAAGAAGGCCAAGAAACTTTCTGAAAAAGAACTTGAAAATAAATAGCAGTGACCTTTCTGACGATTCTTCTTATTGTGGTAGTCGGTATGTGGCTTTTTAGTCGCCTCTTACCGTTGTTACTTGTGAGTCTTATTTCTCGCGCGTCTAAGCGTGGGAAGGGCTTTTACACAAATGTTCCGCCCGGATCATTTGGTGGAGCGTCTTCGGCGGGTGGAGCTTCTTCTGCCGCGTCGCAGAAGGAGGGTGAGATCACTATCAAGTCGCAGCCAGAGGTTCAAGATAAGGGGGTATCTAAGAGCATAGGCGACTATGTAGATTATCAAGAGGAGGAGTAATTTCGTTCAGCCATGGTGGTTGTTTAAGATAAGTAGCGCGAACTTCGAGAGGGGTTCGCGTTTTTTTTGTACGAAGGGTTGCGCGGTGTTTTTTGATTGTTGGATATGATAGATCAAAGATTGATAAAATAAAATTCAAAAGAATCATTTTAGCGCCGGTTCAGAAAAGCGAAGTGTCCTAGGGCCGATTCAGAAAAACGCAGTTTTCAAGAACAGTTAAGAAAAACGAAGTTTTCAAGAGCCGGTTCAGAAAAACGAAGTTTTTCCCAAAAAGTTTTGGGTGACTTTTTCAAAAGGACGCGTGGCGTCTTTTGATTTGCCGTGAACGAGCGGTTTGCTCTATA
>JAVWYC010000154.1:0-4414 GCA_036661755.1 Mucinivorans sp.
ATCGTGACTTTTGAAAAAGTCACCCAAAACTTTTCGGGAAAAACTTCGTTTTTCTTAACTGGTTCTTGGAAACTTCGCTTTGCTTAACTGGTTTTTGAAAACTGCGTTTTTCTTAACCGGCTCTTAAAAACTACGTTTTTCTGAATCGGCGCCAAGTGATTCCGTTTCTTTCTTAACTGCTCTTGAAAACTTCGCTTTTCTTAGCCAGCGCTATCATGGCCTAACCTCACCCAATATCCCCAACAACAATAATAGAACATAAATAATATCGCTTTTCTGTCAGCACGCCAAAGTTTTTTTTGTTGTGTAAAAAATATTATGTTTTTAAGGTTGAAATAATCTATTTTTTTGTATATTTGCATTAATCTAACTAACCATTAATTGCCATGAAACGTTTACCATTCTTGCTGCTCGCCATCCTCGTGGCGCTGGGCTTGCTCGTCACCCTCGTGGCGCTGGGCACCAACGCCAGTGAAATCAAAGGAAAAATCATCTTGTCCGAAAACGGCCTCCCGCTACCCGGCGCTACCATTATGGTCAAAGGCACGACCCGTGGAACTGCGTCAAACGCCGAAGGCTTATTCAAAATACAAGCCGATAACGGGCAAATCCTCGAAATACGATACGTAGGCATGAAACACCAAGACATCACGGTCTTCGACTCCCTGCCTCAACCACTCGTAATTACAATGGAACCCGAAGCTTTTGAAATACAGTCTCTCGCAGCTTCCGCACCTGGGGTCACAAGAGAGAGCAAAACAATCGGAGACGCTACGACTTCTACGCAATCCAATAAAATGCGCCGACCAGCCAAAGACGCTGTCGTGAGTGAATGCCTAGTACAGAAACCCGAAGCTGAGGAAATGCAGTTTTTCGATGATTTCGATGGTGCAGCCCTATCCCAAGCATCCTACAGTACCCACAGCTACAACCGCGACAGAGCAGTAGAAACCGAAAAATACGCGCACCGCAAAGCCAACGCATTTATCAGCGTGGACAAAGAGCCCCTCTCTACGTTCGCTATGGAGGTTGACGTGGCCTCGTATACCAACTGCAAACGGATTATTGAAAGCGGCAAACTGCCCGAGGCGGACGCCGTTCGCGTAGAGGAATTCCTGAACTATTTCTCGTACAACCTCCCTCAGCCCACCAACGCCGACCCTGTGAAAATCACAACCGAGATGTCTGCTTGCCCTTGGAATAACGATCACAAACTGGTGCGCGTGGGTGTGAAAGCACGCCAAATGGATACCGAGAATATCCCTGCCTCGAATTTTGTATTCCTGGTGGACGTTTCCGGCTCTATGTATAGTGAGCTGGATTTGGTAAAATCATCGCTCAAACTGCTGGTCAACAATCTGCGCTCGACAGACAGAGTGGCCATCGTGGTCTACGCCGGAGCTGCGGGAACCGTTTTGGGATCTACCCCCGGAACCGACAAACAGAAGATACTGGCATCGCTCGAAAGCCTCACCTCGGGCGGCTCAACAGCAGGTGGCGCCGGCATACAGCTGGCCTACAAAGTGGCACGAAATAATTTTATTCAAGGTGGTAATAATCGCATAATTTTGTGTTCGGACGGCGATTTCAACGTTGGCGTTTCGAGCAATGAGGAGCTGTTGAAGTTGGTGAAAACCGAGCGCAAGTCGAGCAACGTGTTTATGACCGTCCTGGGTTTCGGCAGAGGCAACTACCGCGACGATTTTATGCAAACGATCGCCGAAAAAGGTAACGGAAATATGGCCTATATAAATAGTATGCAGGACGCCAACAAAACTCTGGCCCAGGAGTTCGGCAGCTCGATGTACAACGTGGCCAAGGATGTCAAAATGCAGGTGGAGTTCAATCACGCCTACGTCAAAGAGTACCGCCTGTTGGGCTACGAGAGCCGCCTGCTGGAAGCCGAGGATTTCAACAATGACAAAATAGACGCGGGTGAAATGGGTGCCGGACACGCCGTAACTGCCCTGTACGAGCTGGTGCCCGTGGGTGGAAAATCAGCACGCAATGTCGACGAATTGCGCTACCAAAAAGAGAATAAGCAAGAGGTAACAGCTCAAACGGAACCCAAAGGCGAGATGATGTTCGTAAAAGTGCGCTACAAAGATCCCGAGGGCGGTGTGAGCAAGTTGATCACCGCTACGGTTCTCAGCAATTCGTTGGTAGGCAAGCCAAGTGCGGATCACAATTTTGCATCTGCGGTGGCTATGTTTGCTCAAAAGTTGAGCGATTCGGAATGTATGGAGTCTGTCTCGTACGATGACATTTTGGATTGTGCGCGCAGTGCTTACGGTGATGACAAGCACGGCTACCGTCGCGAGTTTGTTCGCCTGGTCGAAGCGGCCGGTGGCTTGGCAAAATAGGACGGATCTGATTTTCTAAAACAACCGCTGCAGCCTGAGGGTCGTGGCGGTTGTTTTTGCATTTTGGGGTGTGTGGTGGGGTTGTGTGCGGAGACTATGAATTTTTCGCGAAAAAAAATCGACAATTTTTTAAGATTTTTTTTGGAGATATCCATAAAACTATTACTATCTTTGTCTCTCCCTAAAATTAATCGTAATGAAAGGTCTCATACTCCTACTCTCTACCGTGCTCCTTAGCACCAATATCGCCTCAGCAACCAACACAACACCCACCAAAGTAGCCTGCGTTGGCAACTCGGTGACCTATGGCGCCGGAGTCCAAAATCGCGAAACAAATGCCTACCCAGCCGTCTTGCAACGCATGCTGGGGAACGGCTTCGTGGTCGAAAATTTTGGACGCAATGGAGCCACGCTACTCGCCAAAGGACATAACCCCTATGTCAAAACCGCTGAGTTTCAACGCGCTATGGCCATGCAAGCCGATGTTGTGGTTATCCATCTTGGACTTAACGACACCGACCCACGAGACTATCCATGCTATCGCGAACAATTCATACCAGACTACGTGGCGCTCATCGATTCTTTCCGCTTGGCGAACGCCAAGGCGCGGATTATTATCGCTCAACTGACCCCGATTTTTCATACCCACCCCCGTTTCAAAGCCGGCACGCACGATTGGCAACTTCTGATACAAAAAGATATAGCCATCGTGGCCAAGATTGCAGGCGTCGAACTGATCGACTTCCACGAATTGCTCTACATGCACCCGAATCTGTTACCCGACGCTCTACACCCCAACGTGCAAGGGGCGCAAATTCTGGCTTCGCGCGTGGCTTCGGCCATCACGGGCGACTTCGGCGGGCTGACCCTGGGGAGTATATATGGTGACAATATGGTGTTGCAACGATCTGATGCTACGGTGATCCAAGGGGTGGCCAATGCGGGGCGAAAGGTGACAGTGGAGCTGGCAGGTCAAAAATATCTAACGACGGCCGACGAGAATGGACGATGGAAGATCACGCCGGCGTTGCGCCAAGCGAAGAACAATCTAACGCTACGTATTTCGAGCGAAAAGGTGGTCAAAACTTACAAGAATGTTGCGATCGGGGAGTTGTGGATCCTCAGCGGACAATCCAACATGAGTTTTCCTGTCAAGTGGAGCACCAATGTTCAAAATGCGCGAGAAAATCCAAACATTCGTTTATTGATGATGGAGCCAATGTTTGCCGAGCAAGACAGTCTTTCGGTCGAAAAGTTGAATGAAATCAATGCGCTTACCTATGTACGCGATATGAGTTGGCGAGTGGCTCAGGGTGATGCGGTGCGTGATTTTTCGGGTATTGGTTATTATTTTGGCCAGATGCTTGCCGATTCGTTGCCCGGGGTAACTATTGGTTTGGTTCAGACTTCGTTAGGAGGTGCGCCGGCCGAATCTTTTGTTGAGCGATCGTTGCTCGAAGGTACTCCTTCGGTGGTAGATATTTTGTATAATTGGAAGAATAATCCGATGGTTGATTCGTGGGTACGTTCGGTGATGGTTCGTTCGTTGAGCGGGTCGAAGGATCCGATGCAGCGTCATTATTTTGAGCCTACGTATTTGTATGAGGCTCGTATTGCGCCATTGTTTGGCACGACGGTTCGTGGTGTGTTGTGGTATCAAGGAGAGAGCAATGCCGATAATGCGGAGCTTCATTCGCGTCTTTTTCCTCTTGTAGTTCAATCGTTTCGCACGGCGTTCGGTGATTCCAATTTGCCATTTTATTTTGTACAGTTAGCTGATTGCAATCGTCCTTCGTGGCCTCATTTTCGAGATACTCAGCGTATTTTGGCTGATGAGATTGACAATTGCGAGATGGTGGTATCGATGGATTATGGTGATGTGAATGATGTTCATCCAAAGCGCAAGCAGCCGATAGGAGAGCGTTTGGCTTGTTTGGCTTTATCTCGTTTGTATTAGTTGTTGGTTTGGGTGATTTTTTCAAAAGGACGCGTGGCGTCTTTTGATTTGCCGTGAACGAACGGTTTGCTCTATACTGCAATCAAATGCCACT
>JAVWYC010000155.1:0-4331 GCA_036661755.1 Mucinivorans sp.
CTTCGCTTTTCTTAACTGCTCTTGAAAGCTTCGTTTTTCTGAACTTGTTCCGAAAATCATTAATCACCCAAAACTTTTTGAAAATGTTACCTTATCTCTCCCCGATCCATTAAACACAACAACAAAAAAACAAAAGTAAAGGCGAACATATCACTATGCTCGCCCCTTAAACTTCAAAAGATTCAACCCCTCGGTCGTAAAAAAATTATTTACGCAACGAAAGAGATTTTACTATCGCTCTATATCGCTCAATATCAGTGCGTGTAAGGTAATCCAAAAGACTACGACGCTTACCTACCAAACGAAGCAACGAACGCTGTGTGTTGTAATCATGCTTGTTCGCCTTAAGATGCTCGGTTAGGTGACTGATACGGGCGGAAAATAACGCGATCTGACTCTCGGGAGAGCCGCTGTCGGTATTAGACTTTCCGTAAGTCTGAAAAAGCTCTTGCTTTTTCTCAGCTGAAATGTAATTCATCTATCTGTTTTTAATGAAAGTGAAACACAAAGGTAGTGCTTTTTTTCTGACTTCCAATAGTTTTATTGAAAAACTAATGAAAATCTATTGAAAATGCTCTAAGTAGGTCTCTAAATCCTTATCGCCACGACCCGACAAATTGACAACCACAACGCCACCCTTAGGCAAATCGACCAAATCCAACGCCGCCAAAGCATGGGCGCTCTCTAAGGCAGGTATGATCCCCTCGGTGCGACTGAGGTTGAATGCCGCCTGCAAAGCCTGCTCGTCGGTTGGCGCCACCGCCTGCATTCGACCTACACTATACATATAAGCCGCCAGAGGCCCGATGCCGGGGTAGTCCAAACCGGCCGAAAGAGAATAGGGCTCCAACACTTCGCCCGCTTGATCTTGGAGCATCAAACTACGCGCGCCATGCAATACGCCTTGCTTGCCTAAGGCCAAAGTAGCCGCCGTCTGACCGCTCGACACACCCTTGCCCCCCGCCTCGGCAACTACCAAACGCACTGCCGGCGAATCGATAAAATGATAGAAAGCACCCATGGCATTGCTGCCTCCACCGATACAAGCAATCACCATATCCGGCTCTTGGCGCCCCTCGTGTTCGAGCAGCTGGGTGCGGATCTCGGCCGAAATTACACTCTGAAAATAGGCCACCATCTCCGGGTATGGCGCAGGGCCAACGGCCGAGCCAAGCAAATAAAAAGTGTCATCGGCATTGGCACACCAATCGGCCAGAGCCTCGTTCACCGCTTCGGTCAAAGTTTGGCTACCGCTCATGGCCGGGATCACCTTGGCTCCTAGGAACTCCATGCGATCTACGTTTGGTTTTTGACGCTCCATATCGACCTTCCCCATATAGACCGAGCACTCCAAATCGAGCAACGCGCACACCGTAGCCACCGCCACACCGTGCGAACCGGCACCGGTTTCGGCAATCACACGACGGGCACCCATGCGACGAGCCAATAGGATTTGACCCAATGTATTGTTGATTTTGTGAGCCCCCGTGTGGTTTAGATCTTCGCGCTTGAGGTATATTTTGGCGCCGTAACGATCCGATAATTTCTTTGAGAAATAGAGCGGAGAGGGACGCCCAACATAATTTTTGAGAAGCCATCGAAACTCGTCCAAAAAATCTTTATTCGTAGCATAAGTGTCGAATGCGTTTTGTAATTTTTTGATGTTTGGAACTAAGGCTTCTGGAACGAATGCCCCGCCAAACTGGCCGTAGAAGCCGTTTTTGGGCGTTTTCATAATGGTTTTTTTTGTGATTCTTTGGCTCAGACCATTAATGGGCGTCACCAAAAAATCGGTTAAAATTTAGATGTTGTTTTTGACATTCAAAAACGGCGAAACCTTTGAGGCTTCCATAGAAATGTTAAACATTTTTATTGCGTTTTTAGTTGTTTGTTCGTCTATTTCGTCGAGGCTAATGCCTTTAATTTGAGCCACTTTCACGGCCACTGCTGCTATGTAGCTCGATTCGTTACGTTGGCCACGATGCCCTTGCGGGGGCAGGTAGGGCGAGTCGGTTTCGAGCAAAATTTTGTCCAGCGATATATGCTGCAACGCCTCTGGCAATACCGAGCGGGGGTAGGTCACCGTGCCATTGATGCCATACATAAAGCCTCCCAATTTTTCGATCCTCGCCACCTCTGTTTGCGACCCGACAAAGCTATGAAAAACTCCTCGGATCTGCCCCGCATAAGGCTCCATAATAGGCAAAATCTCGTCCCAAGCCTCACGCGTGTGGATCACCAAGGGCAAGTTGTGGCTTATGGATAGCTCGATCTGTGCCACAAAAAGTTCGATTTGCTCGCTCAAAAAATCTTTACTCCAATGCAAATCAAGCCCTGTCTCGCCAATGGCTACAAATCGCCCCGCAAATTTAGCCAAATAGCCCTCCAAACGCGCCAAATGTTCGCGCCACAAAGGGTCTTCGTTTGCCGCCAAAGGGTGCAGGCCAATGGTGGGCCAGTAACAATTTTCGCTTGCCGCCACCTCTAAGAGGCGCTCATGTTCGTCGTCCATAGTGGCCGGCAAGATGAAAGCCTCCACGCCCACAGCACGAGCGCGAGCTAAAGCCGCCGCGCGATCTTCGTCGAATTGTTCATCGAAAATATGTGTATGCGTGTCAATCATAACAATACTAATTGACAAAAATAGAAATTTTTTTAGGAAATTTACTATTTTTTTTATACTTTTATCGTTCACGAAAAATAACACAAAATGGAAAGCATAAAAAACCTAGCCCCAAAAGAGGTGTTTTCGATCTTTGATCAGATCACCAAAATCCCACGCCCAAGCAAACACGAAGAGCAATTTCGCGCCTTCCTTATCCAGTGGGCTGCCGATAATAAACTTGCCCTCAAAGAGGACGCCAAAGGCAATATCGTGATCCGCAAAGCGGCTACAAAAGGTTACGAAAATCAAGGAACAATCGTTCTGCAAAGCCACATGGATATGGTGTGCGAAAAAGAGGCCACCTCTACGCACGATTTTATGAAAGATCCTATCGACACATACCTAGATCAAGGGTGGCTCAAAGCCCGAGGCACAACTCTGGGCGCCGATTGCGGCATCGGGATGGCGCTGCAAATGGCTGTGTTGAAGGCCACTAACATTGCACACCCCGCTATCGAAGCGCTTTTTACGGTCGATGAAGAGCAGGGCTTGACGGGAGCGATGAACCTTGGGCTCGATATGTTGACAGGCAAGCGAATGATCAACCTCGATTCCGAAGAACAGGGGCAGATCTACATTGGTTGCGCCGGCGGAGTGGACACGATCGCCACTTTTGAGCTACGGGTCGAAAAGGCGCCGGTTGGTCTGACTTATTATGCGCTGAGTATTGATGGCCTGACGGGAGGTCATTCGGGCGATGACATAGAGAAGGGTTTTGCGTCGGCCAATAAGATTTTGGCGCGTATGTTGTGGGAGTTTTTGGCACACAAGGGGGTTGTGATCGCAAGGCTTAGCGGAGGGAATTTGCGCAATGCGATTGCTCGTGAGGCATCGGCGGTGATTGGTGTGCCGAGCGAGTTGTGTGATACGATCAAGGCTCAATTTGCGGACTTAACGCGTGATATTACTTCGGAATTTAGTATTACCGAGCCCATGATGTGCTTCTCCTTAACTCCTGCCCAGAGTGAGGCGCAGATCATTGAGCCATCGTTGTCGTTTCGCGTGGTGGCTGCTTTGTTGGGCGTTGCTCATGGTGTGCAGTCGATGAGTCATAAGATCGATGGTTTGGTGGAGACTTCCACTAATTTGGCCTCTATTCGCATGACGGAATCGAGTATAGTGGTTGTCACGTCTCAGCGCAGTTCGGTGGAGAGTGCCAAGCATGCTATTGCGTCGATGGTGGAGAGTGTTTTTTCATTGGCGGGAGCTAGGGTAGATCATACTGATGAGTATCCGGGTTGGGAGCCTAATATGTCTTCGCCGTTATTGCGTGTAGCGTCTCGGCTTTACGAGCAGATGTATGGTGAATCGGCTCAGGTGAAGGCTATTCATGCTGGTTTGGAGTGCGGTTTATTTTTGACGTATTATCGTGATATGGATATGATTTCGATAGGTCCTACATTGCGTGGTGTTCATTCGCCGTCGGAGCGTTTAGAGGTGCGTACGGTTGGCATGGTGTGGGATTATTTGTTGGCATTGTTGTCGGCGGGGGTTTGATGCTATTTTTGCCAAGATAGAGCGTGTCTAAGAAAAGCGAGTATTTCAGGAGTGGTTCAGAAAAACGAAGTTTTTCACAAAAAGTTTTGGGTGACTTTTTCAAAAGTCACGATTCTTCACGGCGCCTGCACGGCGATTTGTCGCTCGCGCCGCTGGCACCGAGCGGTTG
>JAVWYC010000156.1:0-4310 GCA_036661755.1 Mucinivorans sp.
TGGGGGTTCGGGGGTACACAAACCCCCGGGATAGAGCAAACTAAAAAGCTAGAAAAGAAATAGAGCCAAGATAGAACAAACTAAAAAGATAGTAAAGAAATAAAGCCAGAATAGAGCAAACTAAAAAGATAGAGCCGGCTCGCGGCACGCGAGAAATCGCAAACCGCTCAACGCACCCCTCCGCTAATCACCATCTCAGCTATCGACCAATCAAGCATCGTGTCCAAATCTAACGAAGACTCAACCGGCATCTCATATTTAACAATATGGTCAAAAGCCAAACTACGCGCACTCAAAAGCTTCGGCACCGAAATAACATATATCGCACCATTATACTCCCAAAACGAAGCGCACTCCTGACGCGGCGAATGACTAGCGTTGAACACGTTGTGAACATAACCATGCTCATCTTCCAGGCAAAGCACCGAGGCCGAAGACGACGCCTTGACCGAAACCACCATATCTGTGGTCGCATTAAAAAGCGCTAACGCTTGACGCACATGTTCCGCCGTGCGAAAAGGCGAAGTGGGCTGCAGCAACAAAATCACATCGTACTCCTTGCCTTGTTGTCGATAGAAATCCAACGCATGAAGCAACACGCCCACCGTGCCCGAAGAGTCGCCAGCCAAAGCCGCCGGACGAATAAAAGGCACAGCCAAACCACAACGCGATGCCACGGCGGCGATTTCATTAGAATCGGTGGACAGGCAAATATCTTCGTCGCTCACGATTTCTCGCGCCACATCGATCGAGTATGCAATCAGCGGACGCGAAGCCAAAGCTTTAATATTTTTATTCGGTATTCCGCGGCTACCTCCTCTCGCCGGTATGATGGCTAGTATTCTCATTGTTTTATCTTGGATAAGTCCGACAACAAATTTAGGTAATTTCTTTGGATTTTAGTTTTTTTTGAACGCGTTTTTTATTGTTTCTCTTTTGCATTTTGAGTGTAATAGGCACACACACTCTTCAGGGGGCAAGTTTGGCACGAGGGACGTCTGGCCGTGCATTGATAACGCCCATGCAAGATCAGCCAGTGATGAGCCGTGCCCAACAAATTGGGGGTCGTGTGCTCCACCAGCGCAAAGCCCTCCACCAATTGGCGCTCCGTGTCGAGCGGGGTCTTGGTGGTGGCCTTCGTCAAGCCGATACGTCGCGCAACACGAAAAACATGCGTGTCCACGGCAATCTCGTTGGCTCCAAAGCCCACGGCGAGCACCACGCTAGCCGTTTTGCGCCCCACGCCCGAGAGGGCTTCCAACTCGCCTCTTGTCGATGGAACCTCCCCCGCGTGACGCTCCACCAACGCTCGCGCCATTAAGCTCAAATGCGAAGCCTTGGCGTTGGGGTAAGAGACCGAACGAATCAGAGCAAAAATATCCTCCACACTAGCTTCTGCCATCGCCCGAGCCGATGGATAGGCCTCAAAAAGAGCCGGTGTGATCAGATTGACGCGCTTGTCGGTGCATTGAGCCGAAAGAATAACAGCCACAATGAGTTCAAATGTATTACGGAAATTCAGTTCGCTAGCCGCAACAGGCATTGCCCGGGTGAAGTAATCGACAATGAAAGTATATAACTCTTTTTTTTTCATATGATTTAATAATTTCAAATCTAAAATATTAACTTTGTCCGTCTATGGTATTAACGATCTTGCAAGAAGATAACGTTCGATTAATTTCCCGCTAAACTTATCCGTCAAATTTATGAAAAAAATCCTAACTATCGCTCTCTTCGTACTTTCTATGGCTTCGATGGCTCAAAGTCCGGTCAAATATAAAATATCGGGTGTGGTGCGTGATTCGGTGCGTGGCGAGAATATCTCTTTTGCCACTGTGATCGTCAAGGACACAGCAGCCAAACCGGTAGCTTCGACATACTCTTCGGATCGTGGACTCTTTGAATTTCGCGCTCCCATCGGCGAGTACAAAATGGTGGTAGGCTTCACCGGCTACACGCCCGACACGCTGCGGCTCAAAGTTCGAGGCGACATGAAGCTCGACACAATATACCTTACCGAGGGACTCCAAATTGGCGCCGTGCAAGTGCTCGGGCAATTGGTGACAACAGACATCGACAAGACCACCTATAACCTATCGGCCGATCCCGAAACGCCTGCCCTTACGGCGCTCGAAATGATGCGCAAAGTGCCGATGCTCACCGTGGACGGCGAAGAAAACATACAACTCAAAGGGCAGTCTGACTTCAAAATTTTGGTCAACGGGAAACCGTCGACAATGATGACCAAAAACTACAAAGACGTGCTCAAATCGATGCCTGCCAATTCGATCAAATCGATCGAAGTGATCACCAATCCTCCCGCCAAATACGACGCCGATGGCATAGGCGGCTTGATCAACATTATCACCGTGCGCAAGACCAACAACGGATTCAACGGCTCTGTCAACCTGAGTGTCGACCAATGGGGATCCATCAACGGGGGCGGCTATATTGCGGCGCAACTTGGCAAATTCGCCCTCTCGGCCAACCTCTATGTGGGGCAATACAGCTCACCGGAAACGGGAGGAAATTCACAACGGATCGACTCCATGAAATTCGACAAACATTTTATCAACGGAACCAACACCGGGAGCTATCGCGGAACATATGGTGGCGCGCAGGTGGAAGCCTCGTATGAGATCGACTCGGCCAACTTGCTCACGCTCGCCGTGTCGGGCAATTTGGGGCGCGGGGTGAATTTTAGCAACAGTTCAACCGAATTTCGCACAGCAAACGACGATCTTTTTGCCTCCTATCTCTCGAAAGGGCTCAATCGCAATTCGTACTCGTCCGTGGGAGCTAACCTCGACTATCAACACACATTCAAAAATCCCGACGAAACGCTAACCCTCTCTTATAAATTCGAGATGAACCCCTCTCGTTCCTATGGCGAAAATGAGCTGTATGATGCGATCAACTATCCCGATATTTATGCGCGCCATTCGAGCAACACAGCCTCTGGCGACGAGCACACCTTGCAGATAGATTACTTCAAACCATTCACCAAAAAACACCAATTAGAGGTGGGGCTCAAATATCTGTTACGCCCCAATACGAGCGACAGCAAAAACGAGATCAAAGATGCCGACGGCCTGTGGGTGGACGACCCGAGGCTCAAAAATGATCTGGATTATGTGCAACATATCGGTTCGTTCTATGCCGGTTACGCTTTTAAGCTCGAAAAATTCAGCCTGAAACTGGGACTACGCGGCGAGATGACAATCAACGATGGAACGGTGAAAATGGCGAGCGAAAACCTGCCGCTCAAGAATCACTATTTCAACATCGTGCCCTACGTTACATTTAATTACAAGATCAACGACGCCCATTCGCTACGTTTGGGCTACACTCAGCGTCTGAATCGTCCAAACATATGGCGTTTGAATCCATATCTGAACGACTTGGATCCAACGCGTATTTATTCCGGTAATCCGGATCTGGAAGCTGTTTTGAACCACAATGTAAGCCTTAATTATTCGGTCTATAAACAGAAGTGGAACATCGGTTTTGGGGTGTCGACCTATATTTCCGACAATTCGGTGGAGCAGATCAGTCAATTATTGAAACCTGGCGACGCGTTATATCCTACTCACCCGGGCGCTATTTATGCAAGGCCGGAGAATGTGGGTCATCGCGAGAGTTATGGTGCTAACCTCAATGGTTCGGTGCGTTTGTTTGATGGCAAGCTGAGCATTTCGCTCAACGGTTCAGTCAATTATAGCCTTGTCAATGCGCCGAAGGCTTCTTTATATAGTGAGGGGATTTCTTGGGACGCGTCGGCCAATATATACGCTCAGCCGTGGAAGGGCGGCGGGGTAAGTCTTTATGGTGGTATTTATTCGCCGGGTGTAGATTTGCAGAGCAAGAATCAATTTTATTACTACAATGGGTTGAGTATTTCTCAGTCTATGTTGAAGAAGAAGTTGCGGGTTTATCTTTCATGTCAGAGTCCGTTCCAGACCAAGCGTAGCACTCACAACGAATATTGGGGTGTAGGTTTTTCAGGTTATTCTGATTTTTGGCGTTACGATCGTAATGTGCGGTTGTCTGTGCAGTGGAATTTCGGCAAGATGCAGGCTCAGGTAAAGAAGGCACGTCGTGGAATATCGACTGATGATGGTGGTGGGAGCAAGAGTGGCGGTGCTTCCGGGGGTTCTGCGGGTGGTGGCCAGTAGGGGGTTATTGTGTTGTTTGCTTCGCAAACCGCGCTATTTTCGTTAGTTTGTACTATCTTTTTAGTTTGCTCTATCTTGGTTTTGTTTTTTTACTAGCTTTTTAGTTTGTTCTATCCCGGGGGTTTGTGTACCCCC
>JAVWYC010000157.1:0-4300 GCA_036661755.1 Mucinivorans sp.
AGCCGAGCGCAATCAAGCTTGCTTGAAATTGCCGAGGCGAAGACGAATTTATCAAAAAAGAAATGAACTGTGGGGGTTCGGGGGTACACAAACCCCCGGGATAGTACAAACTAAAAAGATAGAAAAGAAATAGAACCAGAATAGAACCAGAATAGAGCAAACTAAAAAAGCTAATACAAACTAAAAAGATAGAGCAAACTAAAAAAAATAGCTCGCTAGACTAGCACAAGCACAGCACTAATCATGTGGCACTAAATTTGCGATATGAAATTTCATATCGCAAATATTAACCCTAGAATACAAATGTGCTATGAAAAAAAATCTACTGCGGTGGAAATCCCTGAGCCGAACAATACTCCTCGTTGCTCTGCTTTTCACCTGCCACAACTCGTGGGCCCAAAATTCAATGGTAGAAGGCACGGTGATCGACGCCCAAGATGGCGAAGCGATAATTGGAGCACTCGTCAAAATCGTAGGCACAAATCAAGCTGTGGCCTGCGACGTGGACGGCAAATTTAATATCGAAGCACCCAAAGATGCTCAACTGCTGATCTCCTTCGTCGGCTACAAAAGTCAAACAATCGCCATCGATCAACGAAATAATGTGGGCACTATCGCTCTGGAAGTGGACGCCCAACTCATCGAACAGGTGATCGTGACGGGCTATGGAGGCACTACTTCGCGATCGAAATCGACCGCCTCGATAGCCTCGGTGCCCAACAAAGTGCTCGAAACAGGCGCGTACTCTAACCCTTCGGCCGCTCTGGCCGGCGCTGTGCCGGGCTTGGCGGTCAAAACAACTTCCGGGCGCCCGGGAGCAGTATCGGAAATTATCTTGCGTGGAGGAACTAACCTGAGCGGTGGTGGCTCTCCACTGGTGATCGTGGACGGACAAATCCGCGGAAGCCTATCGGACATCAATTCGGAAGATATTGCCGACATGCAAGTGCTCAAAGACGCTGCCGCAACAGCGATCTACGGCGCTAGGGCCAATAATGGCGTGATTCTGATCACATCTAAAAAAGGCAAAAGCGGCAAAACATCGATCACAGCTTCGGTGAAGGTGGGCATGAACTACTTGCAAGAGCCTGTGAAAATGGTGGGTGCGCGCGACTACATCGCTTGGACGCGACGTGCTCAGGTGAACACCGACCCCTACGCTCCGGGGCGCATCGGCACGCTATCGGGTGCGCAACCATATGGCACGGGTAACTGGTTCAAAGATGCGGCCGGCAATTTCTATGATGGCAACCAAACGGCCAACGCTGTTTGGTCGACCATGTACCTCAATAACGACAACCGTTTTAAGCTCGACCAAGGTTGGCAGTGGATGATCGACCCTGTGCGTGAGCAGGCTAATCCAACGGGCAATTCGGCAATGGATACTATTATTTTCAATAATTTTATGGTCGAAGACGTATCGTTCAACACGCCGGCTTTGACAGAGGATTACAACCTTTCGGTTTCGGGCGGTAACGACAAGGGGAGTTATTTCGCCTCGATTGGCTACTACAACGAGCAGGGTTTGCCCGTCAATACGTTCTATAATCGCTTGTCGTTTCTTTTCAATGGTGACTACCAAATTGCTCCGTGGCTCAAAAGCGAATCTTCGTTTGCCTTTGTTGAAGCCAAATGGCGCGACGTGTCGATTCTTGATGCGAGTGGTAACGCGTTGAGCGAGGGCAACTATTTTGGGCGTATCAAATCCTTGCCGCCAACCATGCGTGAGTATAACGAAAAGGGGGAGTTGCTTATCGGGCGAGGCAACGGCGATGATAATCCAAATGTGAACGACAATCGATTTGTGAGGCGAAATGTGAGCGATAAGTTCACCATTTCGCAAGCTTTCAAGGTGACTTTTCACCCGAATGTGAATCTTCGGATTAACGCCATTTGGATGTATGACGAGAATCATAACGAGGCTTTCAACCGCGACTACCTCAAACAGCCGGGCACAATTAATCGAGACCGTAGTTCGTCGGCCAAATTCGATCGAGTGTTGCGTCAAACCTATAATGCGGTGCTCAATTACAGCACTAATTTTGGCAAAACGAAGCACCATTTCGACGGTTTGTTGGGTATGGAGTACTACGATTCGCGCAATATCGGACTTTTTGCTTCCGGTTCGTTGGCTCCGACCGATGAATTTATGGATCTCTCGCTCACTTCGACCGACAAGGGCAAACGTGGCGTTGACTCGTGGCATTCGCAAGAGCGGATCATGTCTTTCTTGGGGCGCCTCAATTACGACTACGACAGTAAATACCTCATCACATTCACCTTCCGCGAAGATGGTTATTCGCGCTTGGTGGGCAACAACCGCTGGGGTTTCTTCCCCGGTGTGTCGGCCGCTTGGGTGCTCTCGCGTGAGGATTGGATGCGTCGTTCGAGCGGCTGGCTCAACTTCCTCAAACTGCGTGCCTCGTATGGCCAAAATGGCAACGTGGGGGGCATCGGAACATACGAATTGCAAGGCAGCTACTCCACCTACACGGGCACAAATGCCTATCTGGGCAATGTTGGCTATTTGCTGGGTTCGTTGCCGGCGCCAAATTTGAGGTGGGAAAAATCGTCGACCTTTGAAATCGGTGTCGATGCAGGTTTCCTCGACGGACGTATCAATTTTTCGTTGGCCTACTACAATCGCCTAACGAGCGATCTGATTGCCGATATCGAGTTGCCGGCCACGGCAGGAATCACCAAAATGCGTACCAACAACGGCTCGGTGGGCAATCAAGGGATCGAAGTCAGTGGAACCTTTGTGCCTATTAAAACCAAAGATTGGAATTGGTCGATTACGGCTAACTTAACGTGGAACAAGAACCGCGTGGTGTCGCTACCCTACAATGGCGAAGATCGCAACCGACAAGGCGGAACCCAAATCTGGGATCCAAACCTCAAACAATTAATCTGGGTAGGGGGCACACAAGAGGGTCTGTGGGGCGATGAATTTGTGGGCTACAACTGCTTGGGCATGTATCGCACCGATGAAGACCTCAAAAAATATGGCTCCAATGTGCTCGATATGGCAATGCGATCCGAGGTCGGTAATGCCGATAAACAGAAACCAACCGCCGGGATCGACCTCTACAACTCGATGACGGCAGCCGAAAAAGCAAAGGTAAATCCTTATGCCAAAGGTGATCTCTTCTTTGAAGATATAGACGGTAACGACACAATCGACACGCGCGACCGTAAAGTTTTGGGGCGTACAACTCCAAAGATCTATGGCGGTTTGTCGACTACTTTGACTTGGCGCAACTTGACGCTCTATGTTCGCACCGACTTCGCCTTGGGGCACGTGCAGTTTGACTACGGTCGCTCGTGGTATCTGGGCAATATGCAAGGTACCTACGGCACTTGCCGCGAGGTCAATCAGAGCTGGACACCCGAGAATCCGAATGCCAAATATCCGATCAACTATTGGGCCGATCAATTGATCAAAAACAACTACCGCACGTCGAGTTTCATGACCCACAACGCTAGTTATTTGGCCCTGCGCGAGGTGTCGCTCAGTTATAGTTTCCCCGAAAAGTTGATTTCTCAGATCAAAATGCAAAACTTAACGCTCGGTGTGACCGCCCAAAACTTGGGCTACATCACAGCAGTTCAAACCAACTATGGCCCCGAAATAGGTGGCAACCCGGGCACTTATGGCGCCTATCAATTGCCGCTGACCATTATTTTTAGCGCAAAAATAACATTCTAACAACAAACCCTGCCATGAAAAAATATTTTTATAAATCAACCATTTTCGTTGCAGCCCTTGGCTTGTCGCTCTCCTCGTGTGAGAGTCTGAACCTAGCCCCCGAGGACTATCCGGCCGAGGGTAACTTTTGGAAAAACGAAGCCCAAGTCGCAGGCGCTATGTATGGTCTACACACCCAATTGCGCAACAATTATTGGCCATTCTGGGTGCTGGGCGAAGCACGTAGCGGATCGCAAAGAACGGGCAACAGTAGTCTGAATACCTCGATGGGAAGCCCCGAAGTGACGGGCAATACCCTCACCCAAGATACGCCGGGCTATTCGAGCTGGGTGGGCTTCTATCGACCAATAATGGATATAAACCTTTTTCTGAGTAATGTCGAGCCAATGGGCGCGAATATCCTGTCCACGCAAGCCAAAAATGGCTATCTGGCTCAGGCTTACTCTTTGCGCGCCTTCTATTACTTCCAACTCCTGCGTACCTATGGCGGTGTGCCGATCGAGAAAAAAGCAATCGTGGTGGAGGGTAATCCCGACGTAACGGTTTACTATACAGCTCGTTCGACCTACGATCAGACGCTGGCCTTTATCA
>JAVWYC010000158.1:0-4293 GCA_036661755.1 Mucinivorans sp.
GGGGACACAGCGAAAAACGTAGCTTTCTGGTTATCCCAAGGCGCTACTTCGTTGTATTCCCATATAGGAGTAGTACCGTCTAGACCCATATGGGTCACGGTGAGACCGTGATCCAAAGGAGACGCGCCAGTAAACACATACTGGGTAAAAGCAGGGTTCTTGACGTCAAAATCGGCATCCTCGGTCTTGACACCAAAGGTGAAAAACTGGTCGCCCATTTTGAAGTCTGTCTTTTGCTGACCCTTGGTCGTACCGCCCAAGTAGGTCGAAAAGCTTACCGTCGAAGCGGCAGGCAAAGGACCATCTTTTAGACGATCTACCTTATTACATCCGCTCAGCACAAGAGCCGCAGATGAAGCAAGAACTAAAAATTTTTTCATTATAAATTTAGTTTGGTTAATAATTAAGTTGATGATTTTGTCTTTGGAGTGCAGCGCCGTGCATTTGAGCACCACCGCATCAAGGGGTGAGTTAATGAAATTTCATAGGCAGTTTTCGGAGGTTAGTGTAAATAAATAAAAAAAACAATATATATGGGGCTTCTAAAAATTGAATTTTTCGAGGCTTTCGGCTCTCTTAAAAACCGCTTTTAGAAGTCACTTAATAGTGCCTCGTGGCCGATTGAGTTATCCCATCGGAGGTAGCTCTATAGCTTCGTCTTCCCAGCCACCGATTCCGGGGTTGAAGCCTCCGCCGGAGCTTGGCGGCTCCACATCCGGGATATTGAGCTGTTCGAGTATTTGTATGGTGCCGCCCTGAGCGCGCAAGGCAGGCGTGATCTGGTCGTTGACCGGAAACTCGTAGTAGAGCACCGTTTTTTGGTCTATCAACAACAGCTCAAGCCCCAGCGTGAAAGCGCTCTGCGGTTTGTCCACAAATCCGAAGACCATAAATTTGGACATCAGCTCGGCACCCCCCTGAGCTGACCCGTATTCAAAAAGCAGCATACCCTCTTCTTGCGAAACGGTATTGGTGGCCAGAAAAACCGACGCACTGACCCCCTTGAGGTATCCGCGAGCTTCGGCGACGTTTTTCATACCGATCACAGAGATTCTCACCGTAATCGGTTTGACCAAGCATTGCGGCACTACTGTTATGGTCTGCTTTTCGGTAGTTATTTCGCCCACAAATACGCGTCCTTCGTTTGATGACATCAGCAGGTCGGGAGGGCTTATACCATAGCGTGGCTCGGGGGTTATCGCTCCCTGCATGTTGCTCGGCGCAGAGGCGTAGGCGGGATGTCGTTTTGCGGGGGTGAATGCCTCGGCTGTCTCCCATTTATTGAGCCCTCTATAGAGCACCAAGTCGGGGTCGTTGTTCATCGCCATTATCGAGTAGTCGCCCTGAGTTAGGTCTCGTGATCCTCCTCTTTCGGGGAAGTTCACGCTCTGCACGTTATTGTCAGAACTTCTGACAAAGAGCACTTTAACTCCGGCCGGTTTTTTAACTCCCGTGGGAAGGTTTCGCCAGTCGACATTGATGATTATCGAGCCATCGTGCGGGTGGTCATAGCACAACCCTTTGCGACAACCGGTCGTGCCGACAACGCAGGCAATAAATAGTAAAGTGAGGTTTCTGGTAAGTTGTGTTTTCATCGACGTATTCCTTTCCCCGCATTGCGGCCAAATTGCCACAACAAGCTCAAGCGCGCCTTGGTGGGGCCCACAAATTGCATTCGCTCGGTGGCTTGATAAACATAGTGAGTGTCCTGATAGTTGTAGCGACGATACTCGGTCATTATATAGCCGAACCCCAGCCCCAGTTCTAAGTTCAGGTACTTGCCGATTTTCCACACGTAGCCGTAGCTGATGCCCAGAGCGATGGCAAACTCCCCCTGAAAACCTTGGTAGTCGAGATAGGTGGACTTGCCGATCGGCTCATCTTTGGAAATCCCCGACGAGAGGTCGTACAAACCAAAACCCACGTGAAGACCCACGTAGTGGCCACGGAACTGCCCGTTACCCTTGAACCAGTAACGACCCTCAGGCCCGCAATGCATATATTGATAGTACCGGTGGCGAGCAACATTTTTCCACCACGCGACCTGGTATTCAAAATTCAAAGACCAATGGTTGCCGATGTAAAATTCGGCCTCCACGTTGGCCTGTAATAGTGCCCAGTTGATTAAGTTGGTCTTCAACGCCCATATTGGACGGTCGTTGGGCTGCACCCGTGAAGTCAACTTACCGGGAGGGGCAACCGAAACAAGAGTGATCGGCATAGCTACAACCACCGTATCACAAGAAACCTCAGGCGAGGCAACGGGCACGGGTTCATTTATATAGATCGTGTCGCGTTGAATGATATAGACCGTATCGCGAGCGGGAAGCACCACCTCTTCTTGGATTTGATCCAAACGACGATAGTGTACCAATGTTAATCCACAGCTTCGGAGCTTGGGTAGGATATTGGCAGCTATGTATCGCCACGCGTTGCCGCCGTGCAGGTCGCGCAGAAACGACTCCCGCCCATTGCGGTTGCTCGATAGAGTTAGGATATCGAGCACCTGCTGACGGTCGGGAACGTTCGGATCGTCAACAACGGCTTGGTAGAGCCCCTCCCAGTCCTCACCCATGGAATAGGTGAGTATCTTGGTGGCCAGTTCCGGAACCAGAGAAACAACTTGATTATAGATGGCTGCCGCGCGCTGATCCGACAGACGCTTGTTGACAGCGGGGTTGCCCTCCGGAGATGCCGCAGCACGAATAACCACACTGTCGATAACAACCATATTGTCGCGAATCAGATCACGCAAAAAATCGCGCATAAATAACATGCGCTCGGCATTACCTTGGTAATTAGGTTCAAAACGAGACTCCCCAACCCGAAAATAGGTCTCCTGACTACTAGGGTCTAAACTCGACGGCTCGTCGCTAATATTCTCGGCCGATGCCCCGATTGTTAATGCAAACAACAGGTAAACAAAAATACTGTATTTTAATCTCTTATTCATTATACTATGATACCCTTAAAAGGCTATAACTCAGCGGAAACATTCGAGCGATAGGCGATCCCGCTCAGCTTTATGTAGCGATAGAATGATCGAGTGTTGACGCCTACCAAGTGGCAGATCTTGTCCACAGCGATATCCGAACCAACATACATATTGATCGCCTTTTGCATACTTATGTTGGGTATCTTATTAGTGCCCAACGGACGACCCAAAACCTGACCATTGGAGCGAGCCTTAGCCAGACCCTGTTTAACGCAGTGCTTGCGAAGTGCGCCGTCTAGGCGCTCGAGCTCGCGAGTGACAAGGGGCTGACGGGCCAAAAAATCGAGCCATGGCTCGTCGAGCGATTCGATCAAAATGTCACGCTCAGCCAGATCGATAGTCATGGTAAAGAGCTTATGAAGGCTACCCACAAGATCAACATAGCTAATCACAACAACAGTGTCGCCACTATTTAAGGTGGTTGCGAACTCCGAAAAATCCTGATTTACAGAGATATTCTCCATATCGACATCGGCCGCGCCTAAACGCTCTATAGATTTTTGAAAATCTAACACCGAATTTACTTGACCTACAAATCCTCTTTTCATAACTATTATTGTTATTGCAAATAAGTTACTGACAAAACAAATGCTTTATTCCTTCGTCTGAAACTACGTCAATTTGGGAGGTGTGATTTGATAAGAGCAAAATACAATACCAGATAGCAACGACCTCTGTAATAGGCTTGCAGTGAAAAAAATAGAATAAAAATTTTGCATAGTATAAAAAAGATTGTACCTTTGCTGCGTGGTTAGCTTAACAGACGAACGTCTGAAACTACCACCCCTAAAACCCACCTGCAGCCCAACAGCAACGCGGCTTGAGCCCTTCAAAATCACGGGTTGAAATACGATCAAAATCACATCAAAAAAAAGCCTCAAAAGCCACCACTTACAAGCTAATATCGCAACTACGCAAAATACCATTCCCTCTGTGCGTTGTACTTCTTTCCATAACGTCACAAGCTACCATATCGGAGCCACTATCTATCACCACCTCGGAGTGTGATAGTTGAGTGACTTTCACTATACACTTTCGCCCAGCATTAATGTTGATGCCATAAATCTATCACACAATGGACGAAAAAATTAAAAATCAAGAGATACTCTTGGTCAAAGAGAAAAACGACACTAAACTAAATGTTGTATCGGGAATCGCCAATATTTTTGTCGAACGATTTTGGCGAACTGTAAAATATGAACACCTTTACATACGCAGTTTTGATGATGGCGCGGCATTGTATCGCGGCTTAGCTGTGTTTATGAGCTATTACAACGAGCGGCGCACCCACCAAGGTT
>JAVWYC010000159.1:0-4287 GCA_036661755.1 Mucinivorans sp.
ATACCAACCTTGGTCGAAAAAAGAGGCTGATTATTATCGATGACAAAGGTGTCGAAAATCGTCGCTTGCTTGTCGGGCGAAATCCCCTGTCCATTATCTTCGACCCTCACCACTTGATACACAACATCTTTGTTATCAATTAATTCCACCGATATGCGAACCCTCGGATCGTGGTCTGTGCGATATTTGAAACTATTGGAAACAAGATTGGTAATGGCCGACTCGATTTTCGCTTCGTCTATCCACACCAATATCTTGCTATCGCCCGTGAGGTTCGACGCTTGGATGTCAACCGATTTTTCGCGCGCCAATTGCTCAAACGAAGCAACCACCCGCTCGACAATTTGCCACAGATCTATTTGCGCCACATCGAGTTTCACCATATTAGAATCGATCTTCTTGATATACAAAAGGTTAGAAATCATATCGGACATTTGCAACGCATTACGTTCGATGATTTTCAGTTGACCACGCACGGACGGAGTGATGTTTGGTTGAGAGAGTAGATCTTGAACAGGCGAAAGCAGGAGAGTCAACGGAGTGCGCAGTTCGTGAGAGGCGTAGGTGAAAAAGTCGACCCGCTCGGCGTGCAATCGTTGTTCTTGTTCGAGCTCGACACGTTGCGCGCGCAATTGTTCACGCATTCGGTTGATATATAATTGGCGTTTGTATTTGACACTATAACGCCAAAAAATATAGACAACAAGCCCGACCACCAAGAGCAAAGCAATAGTTTTGACCCACCAACTGAAAAACCAATATGGCTCGATCGTTATGCCGAGTTCGGTGATTGGAATTTTATTGCCGGAATTGGCTAGACTTTTCACTTGGAGAAGATAGCGACCCGCCGGCAGAGCAACATATGAGATACGTTCACCTTGGCCG
This sequence comes from Mucinivorans sp., assembly GCA_036661755.1. Lineage (GTDB taxonomy): Bacteria > Bacteroidota > Bacteroidia > Bacteroidales > Rikenellaceae > Mucinivorans. The sequence continues at coordinate 886 of JAVWYC010000159.1, forward strand.
ATTGAAATCCACTCATTTTGGATCGGCAACAATCGATAGGCATAATTTTGGTATGTGGAATTGAAGAACAAATTGCTCACGTGGAGCGAAAAATTATTATTCTCGGGGCCCAGCACAATATTTTCGGTGAAGGGCATTGAACGATCGAGTATCACCTTGCCCGCTATCGTATCGCCGGCACATATCAAACGCCCCCCAATCTCGATATCGGTGATACGGACACAACTATTGGACAAATGTTTATAGAAATCGTTCAGCAATCGAGGGTCGAACGACGAGAGTCCATTGTTGTTACCCCAAATAAGCATCCCCTTGGGCGACATGGTGACAGAACGCGTATTGCCCTGGATATAATAATTATAGAACACCTTCTCGCTACACGAAAAACGAGAAACTCCCGAATTAGATCCCACCCAAATTTCGCCATGATTGCCCGAGGCCATACAGGCAACAAAATTATTGCACAGCCCATCCCAAGTTGTGTAGAGGCGCTCTCGATCCTTGGTCTGTTTGGGGTGAACCACCATCATTCCTTGGCTGGTGCCCAGATAGACCTGCTCGGGATCTGAGGCAATGACGGAAGTTACCCAGAAATTGTTAGCAAAATTCATTGTGTCGCCCCGCGCCATATCCAAACGCGTAGCCCCGTTGTAGTGAGCAATCCACAAATAACCATTCGGATCCTTGGACAGCGAAACGACCGACATTTTCTCGGTCCCACGCACCGTTCGCGCCAAATACAGATTATCCTTTTCGCAAACCAACACTCCACGATCAGTACCCACCAAGAGCCGATCTAATGAGTCGAAATACAAAGTATAAATTTGAAGCTTCAATGATGGGTTTGATTGCAGTTTGATCTCCCGCTCGCTTTCAACTCCATTGTCGTCAAAGGTCACCAGTGTGCCATAGGATGTACCACCAAAAACACGCCCCGCTTGATTTCGGGCCAGACACATCGGTGGACGAGTTACCTGTCCTGCCGGTTTGCGATATACCTCTTTGAATCGAAGCGTCGACGATTGATCGAAAGGCTGCACGCTACGCTCAACGCCCGAATGAAACTTAGTGATCCACAAATAGCCCCGGCCATCGATGACCATCGAATTAATTTCGTTGGCTCGATTGAAGTTGTATTTATGGAAAAACTGCTCCGACAATCGCGACACCAACACCCCACCACCAAAAGTACCGATCCACAGCGTTCGATTCTCGTCAACATAGACACAACCCATACGGCGCTCGATATTGCGGTGCAGTTCAGAATATAGGGTAGGATAATTGTCCACCGATTCGATTTTACGATCGGTGCTGTCATAATTTATCGAGCTATATCCGTCCCAAGTCACAACGATATACTTATTGCGGTCAACGCGTGCCACTTGATAGACCGAAGCGTGTTGAATAAAAAAGCCGCGTTCATTGGCTATGTCGTCGATCTGTTGACAAAGGCCTGTGTCGAGAAAATACCGCGCCACACCGGCACCCATCGTGTTGAGCCACAGTGAACCATCGATATAATCGACGCTAGTGACCATCGAGTTCGCCCCAACGGTAGACACCCGAAGACTAAAACGTCGCTCGTCGAATTTGCCGGTTGCCGCACGACGACTTATGATCCGATGATCGCTAGTGACCACATACAAATTGCCCACATCGTCCATACAGATAGCCGCTATTGAATTTTCGGCCTGAGCCAACTTGTCGTAGACCGCAAATGGTTCGAGGGTCACTTCGCCCTTGTGGTCGTCGATTTTCAGACGCGCACCAAGCAGCACCTTGCTACCGGCACACCATATAATAGAGTCGCCTATAATTTCGTAGCGATTCAGATTATATTTTGCGCGAAGTGCGGAGTCACCTACACGGAGAAACTTCTCGTTCCGTTTGTCGAAACATTCTATTCGACCATACGATTGCAGCCAAACTTTGCCGGACGATACATGGATTATATTAGTAAAAAACGACCTTTTCGGCTTCGGGAAGCGATAAATTTTCAACATCGAGCCATCATATCGTGTCAAACCATTTTCGGTTGCAAACCACATAAAACCTTGTTCATCGCGGGCGATACGATAAATCGTATTGTCGGGCATGCCATTTTGCATCGTCAATTTTTGCAAATCTTTTTCGATATATGCAAAAGATTGAATTGTTAAAAATAAGCAGATGATTAAAAGTATATTTTTCTTCATTGCGAACAAAAATAAAAAAAATTATCGGTTTTTCCCCGTTTTGATCGAAAAACCACTACTTATTGACTGAAAAACCGCTACTGGTCACAAAAGATTCGGCGTAAATTTGTGCAAGAAAGTTGAATAGCAACAACGTTCGACAGAAAAAAAATCATTAACTTAATTAACAATTCGCATGAAAAACACATTACTATGTTTAATTGTGACACTGCTTTGGGGGCTTGCTCCGGCCTTTGCCCAACAAACCACCGTCACGGGTATGGTAACCGACTTGCAAAACCAGCCCATCATTGGTGCTACCGTGATTGTGAGCGGAACCAACATTGGAGTTTCCACTGACATCGATGGCAAATTCTCTATCAAAGCTAACGTCGGACAGGATCTGACAGTCAAATTCCTAGGCTATATACCGGCGATTTTGAAGGTCGAAAATGGACGACACTATAATCTTCAAATGAAAGAAGACGCCATGGCTCTTGACAAAGTTGTCATCGTAGGTTTCGGTACTCAAAAGAAAGTCAATTTGACCAACGCCGTGTCGACTGTCGACAAGGAATACTTGCAAACCCGCCCTGTGACCAACCTTGGCCAAGCGCTGCAAGGCACTGTGCCGGGGCTGAACATCAGCGCCACGGGTGGTGGTGGTCGTTTGGGTCAAGGAATGGACATCAATATCCGCGGTATTGGAACTATTGGCAACAGTAGCTCGGCGCCGTTGGTGCTAATCGACGGTGTGGCTGGCGACATTAACCAGCTCAACCCCGACGATGTGGCCGATATTTCGATCCTCAAAGATGGTGGTTCGGCTGCTATCTATGGTTCGCGTGCCGCATTTGGTGTGATTTTGATCACCACCAAAGCCGGTAAGGCAGGCAAAACCAATATCACCTACACTAATAACTTCCGTTTCACTACCCCTATCCGTATGCCTCACCAAGCAGACTCATACAGCTATGCGCTCTACTTGAACGAGATCAAGCGCAATATGGGTTCGCCCGACTTTTTCACAGAAGAGGTTTTGGGTCTGATCCAAGACAATATGGCGGGCAAGATCGAAGCTTCTAACCGCCCAAATCCGGGCAACAAAAACATGTGGGCACGTAACAACAATTGCTACGGCAATGTGGATTACTACAAAGAGAACTACAAGGATTGGGCTTTCCAACACGAGCACAACCTATCGGTTTCGGGCGGGTCGGACAAGACC
>JAVWYC010000160.1:0-4268 GCA_036661755.1 Mucinivorans sp.
TGTTCTTGAAAACTGCGTTTTTCTTATTTGTTCTTGGACACTTCGTTTTTCTTAACTGCTCTTGAAAACTTCGTTTTTCTGAATCGGCTCCGAGTGAGTTCGTTTTTTTCTGAACCGGCTCTTGAAAACTTCGTTTTTTCAGCCGACTCTGGCTTAGTACCAAACCCGCGATCACCAGTGGCATTCGATTGTAGTGAATAACTGAGTTGACCCCCCCTTTACCTAAGGTATCCCCACCAACCTGCTTTGCAAACTACCCCCCACTGTACAGGCCGATCCCCATATCCACACCTAACCGTTGATCCGCAGATACAAACAAAAAGGGTTAATTAGCTGAATATTAGCTAATTAACCCTTCAAAATGTGGTGCCACCAAGAATCGAACTAGGGACACACGGATTTTCAGTCCGTTGCTCTACCATCTGAGCTATGGCACCATTTATAATTACATAACCGAAGCGCAAAGGTATAGCTTTTTATCGAAAAAACAAATTTTTTACCAATTAATTTTGCTATTGGGCAATTAATTTGTCGATTTTTTCGGCATATTCGATCGAATCGTCTACGTAAAATGCTATTTCGGGAACCAAACGCAACTGATGACGTACACGTTGACCCAACTCATGACGAAACGTGGTGGCTGCCTTGACCAGCGCGTCCAGAGTTGCCTGACTCTCGGCAAAAGGAAAAACACTCACATAAATCTTGGCCATCGTCAAATCGGGACTCATGCGAACCTTGGTCACCGAAACAACCTTGCCACGCACTATGTTCGAGGCCGACGACATTAATATCTCGCTCATATCCTTCTGGATCTGTGCTCCAACTTTCTTCTGACGCAAGGTCTCTTCTTTATTCATTGCTTTTTGTTTTTCCTTTAATAAAACGATATTGCAAACCCAGGCTTAGGCTCATCTGATCCACAGGCGAACGAAACGGATTGCCCGCATAATTGTTGACACCCTTCAAAGCGTCGGACAGGGCGATATTATAACGAAAATCCAAGGTCACCGCAAAACGCTTGATGCCTATGGCTACCCCTCCACCGACAATAACGCCATACTCCACTCTGTTGTCGCGCAATGGGTCGTAAAGATATTTATGCTCCACATACTCCCCTGTTTTAATGTTTGTTGTCCGCTCTGTTCCGCTGAGCGTATAGCTCAAAAAAGGTCCTAAATTGACAAAAACACGCGACTCCCCCTTACCAAACGGAAAATATGGCTGCCAAAGTATAGGAAATTCAATAACAGAATATTTTCGTGAATAAATCTCGTTGTTATCTTCGGCAAAAGAGACGGCATAGGCAAAGCCCTTTTCCATATATTGAAGATCAATTTCGATGGTCCCTACATATTTTTGAGCTGGCACATCGAAACGATACGAAATCCCATAATTCTGCAACCAATTTGGCAGTGTTTTATTGTTGCGCGAGGGCTCCATTCGTGCATTACCGAGCCCCAAGCCACCTCTGATACCGAAAATATGATCCACCGCTACCGGTTTCCACGCCGCTTCGAGCGTTGGTACGTCGGGCTTCGTCTCCGTTTTCTTGGGAATCGCCTTGTCTGTGTTTTGTGCTACGGCTATCGACGGGCAAAGGATCACAAGGCAGAGGCTAGTCACCACTTTTATGATATAGGTGTTGCGTTTCATCTGCTTATTTGAATATTTCCTTCATCGTTGCATGTTCCACAATCTCCCAGTTTTCCTTGGCCTCCAGCTCGACTTTATTGTTTGCGTTACGATATATGCGCACTTTTTCGGGCCATACGCGTTCGGTCAATACGCCCGTATCCCACTTGCCGTTATCGTTGGCGTCGCGCACAATACGTATCGAGTATAGCCCCGGCGGCAAGAAACGAAACTTAACAGTTTCCCCGCTCTTGATGTGCGTGCGTCGCTGCACAATGCGCAGCGCTTTGCCTCGCCCTTGTGTGAGTTCTATCACATAATGGTTTGTGTCTGTCGAGTCGGCCTTGATTTCCAAGGTGATGGTACCGAATTTATCGGGGTCGGCTATCGTAAACTTGGAGCTCAGTGTGTCGTTGGCCGCGAAAGTAATATCTTGGAACACGCTGTCGGGGATCATCAATTCGTACTCGGCGCCTAGCACCCACGGAGCTTGCAGCACATAGTGACGCATAGATAGCGAGTCGAATCGGAATTTTTCTGGCGTTCGGATTTTGGGGGCATTTTTGTCGCGTGATTTGGTGTTGGCCATCACTTTGGTGAGCTGCACGCGAGCGCTATCGATTTTGCGCAGCGGGAAATTAAAAGTAAAGCCAATTCCCTTTTCGGGGTTAAGGGTTTGGGCGGCGCTGACTTGGAAAGTGAATGTATTTTTCTCCACCTTGGTGGTTGTATCTTTCTTCGCTTTTTTATCTTCGGGCTTAACAAACGTTTTGCTATAAAAGTTCAGTTTTTCTTTTTTGGGGAAGAAATGAAAGACGCTATCTTGACGTTGATAAACAAAAGTGCCCGAAATCGAGTCTGGCAAGGCTTTGTATTGTTCTTTGCTGGGCGGAGCGATCCATAGCGATATCGAGTCACCGTGTTCATTTTTCTCTTCGATCAGCCACTCTTTTTCGACGCCTTTGAGCTGCAACGAATCGTAGCGAGCATTTTCGGCAGCAAAGGCAAAAGCGAGTTTATTGCGCCCCACTCTGGCGTGGCTGATTAGGTTTTGCCGAAAGCGTGCGGCCTCTTTGAAAACCTCGAAACGTAGTTGCAACGAGTCGATCACCACACGCCTTTTTGCCGTATCGTAGTCGATCATAAAAGGATTGAGCTCCATCGGGTTGTATGTGCTATCGACAAAGGCCACCATGTCTGTGCCTGCTTGATATTGTTGATCGCCGTTATTGTCGAGTATGGCATAGATGCGATAGGCTTTGTCTTTGAGTATATCGCCCACAAAATAGCCACTGCTATCGGTGCGAAAGACGGCCTGAGCGCTCGAAAGGAACAGTGTCGAATCGAGCTTCATGCTGTCGGCTTTGGCGTCAAAATAGTTGATAAAAGCGCCCACCACACTATCTTGTGTTGCTGCATCGATCACCTGGCCGGCCATCATGAGCGAGTCGATGGTCGATCCGGTAGAAAAAACGAAAGAGTAGCCGTCTAGTTTGTTATTTTCGTTATTGTCGACAATTGAGCTACCAAAATCGAGGCGATATGTTGTTTCGGGGGTCAGCGTGTCGCGAAATTCGACGACGACAAATTTATTTTTTATAGACAGCGCCGGGCGGTGCAACGAGGCAGGCGACATAAAAAACAACTTTTGTTGATCTTTGAGTTGAATATATTCGCTAAATTCTATCTCTATTTTTTTGCCGGCGAAGTTCAGCGAATATGGCGCAGGGTTACTGCCCACGATGCGAGGAGGCAGAGAATCGCGAGGCCCACCCTTGGGCGAGCTGATCGTAGCGCACCCGTGCAGGGTCACCGCCAAGATCACCACCCAGGCGATTGTTCTCGTTATTTGTTTTAGCACTCTCATTTTGTTTACTTGCCGCAAATGTACTACATTTGCGTGGGCTATCCAAGTACTAGTTCAAAAAAAAGCATGGAAAATAAAATCACGATATATACAGATGGTTCGGCTTTGGGTAATCCGGGGGCGGGAGGTTACGGTACGGTTTTGTTGTCGGGTCATTTTCGTCGTGAGATTTCGCAAGGTTTTCGTCACACGACAAACAATCGTATGGAGTTGCTTTCGGTGATTGTTGGTTTGGAGGCCATTAGGCGTGATGGTGCTTTGGTGACTATTTATTCTGACTCGAAGTATGTAGTTGATGCGGTGGAGAAGCGTTGGGTTTTTGCGTGGGAGAAAAAGAATTTCAAGGAGAAGAAGAATGCAGATTTGTGGCAGCGTTTTTTGGTAGTTTACCGTCGTCATAGTGTACGTTTTGTGTGGGTGAAGGGTCATGCCGAGAATGTAGAGAACAATCGTTGTGATTATTTGGCTACCAGTGCGGCGCGGGGCGAGGTGTTGTTAGTTGATGACCAGTATGAGTTGTTGTGTGTTGGGGGTCGTGTTGTTTAGCTTTTTGCGTGTGGGCGTATTAAGTTAGCGCTGGTTCAGAAAAGCGAAGTATTCAAGAGCAGTTCAGAAAAACGAAGTTTTTCCCAAAAAGTTTTGGGTGACTTTTTCAAAAGTCACGATTCGGCACGGCGATTTGCTCGCTCGCGCCGCTGGCACCGAGCGGTTGCGCGGCGAGCGGTTTGCCTTAGCTGCACAGCTAGGGTCTTCGCGGTTGCCCACA
>JAVWYC010000161.1:0-4250 GCA_036661755.1 Mucinivorans sp.
ATAATACCCCCCTACAAAAACCTACCGTACACTGAAAATTATTTGGACATCTGAGGAATGTCTACCGTACGCTCACGCTCACCTATCAAATGCTCTGAAAAATAATCGCCCATACGCCAGAAAAAATACTCCTGCATATCACCAAAACCATGACGCTGACCCGGCAAAACTAACATGTCAAAACGCTTGTTGTTCTTAATCAACGCCTTGACAACAGTCATCGTGTTGGCCGGGTGAACATTGTCGTCTATATCACCGGTGACAAGCAACAAACGACCCTTCAAATCACCCGCCAAATCAGCATTCTTAGCTATGCTATAAACAAAAGTCGTGTCGCCCGAATCACTCACCTTCTCGGTGATACCATGATGCTTCTCGCTCCACCAACTGTTGTAAATATTATTCTGATGATTGCCCGCACACGAAACCGCAACTTTGAAAAAATCGGGATAAGCCAATATAGCCGCCGTGCTCATGAAACCACCGCCCGAATGACCGTGAATACCAACCTTCTGACGATCAATCCATGGGTATTTATTGGCCAACTGCTCGATGGCACTCTTTTTGTCGGCCAATCCATAATCGCGCAAATTGCCGTAACCATATGTGTGGTAGCGCATCGAACGACGAGGATCGCCCCCCCGGTTGCCAAGCGTGATGACCACAAAGCCAAATTGCGCCAAACGATCGGTACGATCCATGCGAGCCGAAAATGCCGAGTTATTGGCTTCGGTTTGCGGCCCGGGGTATACGTATTCGATGATTGGGTAGATACGTGTAGAGTCGAAATCAAAAGGACGATACATCACTCCATAAAGGTCAGTTTGTCCATCGGCAGCCTTGAAGGTGAATATCTCCGGAAATTTATAGCCGGCCGCAAAAAGCAACGACAAGTCGGCCTTTTCCAGCTCCATCACCTTGCGCCCTGTGTTGTCGTACAGATTGGCGGCAGGCGTAGTGTCCACGCGTGAGAAATTATCGACAAAATAGCGATTCTCGTCGCTCAGCGACACGCTGTGTTCAAAGTTTGTGGCGTCCAATTGGCGCATTGCCGAACCGTCGAGCTTGACGCTGAAGGTGTGGGCGTAATATGGATTTTCGCCCTTATTGACCCCCATGGCCGTGAAGTATACCGTTCGCGAAGCTTCGTCCACGCCCAAAATATCGTCTACGTGAAACTCACCCTCGACGATTGTATTTTTGAGCGTACCGTCAGCACTATATAGGTAGAGCCCAGCCCAGCCCGAGCGTTCCGACCAATGGATAAGTTCCTTGCCCCCTGCCGCGAGCCATAATTGGCGTGTTTCCATCGACACATTCATCTTTTCCTTTATCACCGCCCGGAGTGTCATCGTTGATAGATCAAGCGCGCAAATATCGATACGTTTCATATCGCGACTTTGGCGTGTAAGATATAGTGTCGAAGCCGACCCCAGCCATTGAGGTGCGGGGCGTAGCAGGTCATCGCGTGTACTTTTAAGCCTTGGTTTGGCCATCAGCCCCACTATTTGATCTTTGTAGGCCGAGAGATTAACCTCACGCGGGGTGAAGCTCACCGTGTCAAAGATCGATAGATGATATTGCGACATTAAGCTATCGCCCGGCATATCGTATTTGTATGTTTCGAGCACCGGGCGCGGAGTTGAGGTATTGTTGATCACCCACAGGTCGCCTACCTTGCGTTGATCGACGCGCAAGATCGCAAATCGAGTCCCGCTAGGGCTCCAAAGCATATCCACCGAACGGCGCACGCCTCGTTCTTTGACCACTTTATCGCTTTTTGTGGAGTAGGCCGATCCGCCCCAAGGGAAATATTGCTCGCCATCGGTGGTGAAACGGTGCTCGACAATGGTTGAGTCTTTCTCGTTCTTTTTGGCTTTTTCCATATCGGCCATCGTGATCCAATATAGGTTATAGTCGCGAGCAAAGACGGCAATGCGCCTATCGGGCGATACGTTGGCCCACGAAGGATCGCCCTTTGGTTGCTCGTAATCTTTGAGCTCCGTGGCGCGGCGCGAGGCTAGGTCATACGAGAAAGTGAATATCTTTTTCTTTTGATCGACCTTGGTTTCCGGTTCTATTTCCGTTCTGGTTTGTCGTTCTTTGAACTCTTGGGCTTCGGCTTTTGTCATATCGGCCGTGCTTGCGATTTGAAAGGTGAAGGCCGTTTGGTTGTCGTTGAATCGAATATTGAAGATCGGCAAGTGCAGCGCATCGAAAGGGTCGCCCACCACCGAGGTGAGTTGCGCAGCCAACTGGCTCGTTTCAAAGAGCTTGGTTTTGGTGGCCTTCACAGGGTCAACTATCCACCAATTCTTGCCCGAAGGGCTATCCCATACATACCAAAACTGTTGGCCATGTTTCAGGAAATGAGGATCGATGGTGGTCGAAAAAACCATCGAGCGCATTTTGTCGGGTGTAAAGCGAGCAGGCAATTCGTAGTTGCTCTCTGTGATTGGTTTTCTTTGTGCATTGGTGGTGCCGGTGGCACACAAGGTGATGGCAAAGGCTAGAAGGAGAAATTTTTTCATGAAAACAAAATGAAATTTTTAGAAGATAGCAAATATAGTAATTTTCTTGTTAACTTTGTTCTGAATTTTAATAAACAATCAAAAAAAAATGGCAGCAGAAGATCAAAAAGTAATATTTTCGATGGTCGGGGTTAGTAAATCCTTTGTCAACAACAAAAAAGTGTTAGACAATATTTATCTTTCGTTCTACTATGGTGCAAAGATAGGTATTATCGGGCTCAATGGTTCGGGCAAATCGACGCTAATGAAAATCATTGCCGGCATAGAGAAAAATTTTGTGGGGGAGGTCGTTTTTTCGCCGGGCTACTCGGTGGGCTATTTGGAGCAAGAGCCTAAGCTCGACCCGGATAAAACGGTACGCCAAGTGGTGGAAGAAGGGTGCGCCCAGGTGGTGGCTCTCTTGGCCGAGTACGAGGCGGTGAACGCTAAGTTTATGGAGGAGATGAGCGATCAACAGATGGCCGATTTGATTGAGAAACAAGGTGAATTGACCGAAAAAATAGATCACGCGGGGGGGTGGGAACTAGACAATAAGTTGAATCGTGCCATGGACGCTTTGGGCTGCCCACCGCCCGATGCGATGGTGAAAGTGCTCAGTGGGGGCGAGCGTCGCCGGGTGGCTCTGTGCCGTTTGTTGCTCCAAGAGCCCGACGTGTTGCTGCTCGACGAGCCCACCAATCACCTCGACGCCGAGAGTGTGGATTGGCTCGAAATGCACTTGGCACAATATAAGGGTACGGTGATTGCCGTCACCCACGACCGTTATTTTTTGGATCATGTGTCGGGCTGGATTTTGGAGCTTGACCGTGGTCAGGGCATTCCTTGGAAGGGCAACTACTCGTCGTGGTTGGAGCAAAAAACGGCACGCATGGCCACCCAAGAGAAGACCGAGAGTCGCCGACGTAAAACTCTGGAACGCGAATTGGAGTGGGTGCGCATGACGCCCAAGGGCAGGCAGGCAAAGGGTAAAGCGCGTTTGGCCGCTTACGAGAAGATGATGAGCGAGGATTCGATTGGCAAGGACGAAAGGCTCGAAATATTTATCCCCAACGGTCCACGTTTGGGTGATGTGGTGATTCAGGCGCGTGGGGTGAGCAAAGCTTTTGGCGAGAGGGTGCTATACGAAAATCTAGAATTTAGCTTGCCGCCTGCCGGTATTGTGGGGGTGATTGGTGCTAATGGGACAGGCAAGACGACGCTTTTCCGTATGATTATGGGTCTTGAGGAGCCAACTTCGGGTGATTTCAAGGTAGGCGAGACTGTCAAGTTGGCATATGTAGATCAGCAGCACCAGTCGATAGATCCCGAGAAAACGGTTTTCGAGGTAATTTCTTCTTCATCGGAGTTGATCACTTTGGGTGGTCGTCAGGTGTCGGCGCGGGGTTATTGTTCGCGTTTCAACTTCACGGGGGCCGACCAAGAGAAGAAGTGTGGGATGTTATCTGGTGGTGAGCGTAATCGTTTACATTTGGCTATTGCTTTGAAGGAGGAGGGGAATGTATTGTTGCTCGACGAGCCGACTAACGATATAGATGTCAACACTTTGCGTGCTATGGAGGAGGGTTTAGAGAATTTTGCAGGTTGTGCTGTTGTTATTTCTCACGACCGTTGGTTTTTGGATCGTATAGCCACTCATATTTTGTCTTTTGAGGGTGATGGTCGTGTAGTTTTTTTCGAGGGCAGTTATTCGGATTACGAGGAGCATAAGCGTTCATTGTT
>JAVWYC010000162.1:0-4221 GCA_036661755.1 Mucinivorans sp.
GAATCGTGACTTTTGAAAAAGTCACCCAAAACTTTTCTTGAAAAACTTCGTTTTTCTGAATCGGCTCTTGGAAACGTCACTTTTCTTAACTGCTCTTGAGCTGAATCAGCTCCAAAATTAGTTTGTTTTTTACACGTTTCTTTAACCCAACAATCAAAAACTACACGTGCTGCATCTCAATCAACTTGCAATACATACCACCACTAGAGATCAACTCCTGATGAGAACCCTGCTCCAAAACTACACCGGAATCAATAACTACAATCTTGTCGGCATTCTGAATGGTGCTCAAACGGTGCGCTATAACAAGCGATGTGCGCCCCTGCAATAAATTAGAAAGCGACTGCTGAACCAAACGCTCACTCTCGGTGTCCAAAGCCGAAGTAGCCTCGTCTAATATCAAAATCTCGGGATTGCGCAACACCGCACGCGCAATAGAAAGACGCTGACGCTGACCCCCGCTTAACTTCGTGCCGCGATCACCAATGTTAGTCTGAAAACCAAGCTCCGTGGCCTCGATAAATTCAAGCGCATTAGCCACACGAGCAGCCTCCACCACCGCTTCATAAGAAGCTGAAGTGTTCCCCATACGAATATTACCCTCGATTGTGTCGTTAAAAAGAATCGTCTCCTGCGCCACAATACCCATAAAACTACGCACCGACTCGATTTTATAATCGCGCAATGAACGCCCGTCTAACAAAATTTCGCCCGATTGAGGGTCGTAAAAACGCGGTATGAGATCCGACAATGTAGACTTACCACCACCCGAAGGCCCCACCAAAGCCACAGTCTGCCCCTTTGGTATGGTGAATGACACGTTGTGTAGCACCTCTCGCTCTTGGTAGGAAAACGACACATCACGAAATTCAATCCCCTTGTCGAATGATTCAAGAGCTACCGAGGAAGGCGTGTCTTTGATTTCGACTGCCGTGTCTATCAATTCAAAAACCCGATTGCCCGAGGCGATCCCTTGGTTGATCATGCCAAAGGCATCGGCAATAGAACGCACCGGGCGCGTAACTTGCGAGAAAGCAGCCAGATACGAGAAAAATGCAGCGGCCTCAAACTCGCCGCTCAAAATCATATTACCACCAAAGATCAAAATAATAGCCATCGAACCAACGCCCAAAAATTCGCTCATCGGCGAAGCCAATTGCTGGCGAGCAGCTATGTAGCGTTGAATCTTGGAATACAAAGTATCTTGTGCCTTGAACTTATCTGACACATAATTTGTGGCATTGTATGATTTGATGGTTTTGATCGACCCTAGCGACTCGTCGAGCGTGCTCACCAAATCGCCGAAAGTCTCTTGGCCTTGGGTCGCCGAATGGCGTAATTTCTTGACAATGAAGCCAATAGAAAAAGCAATGATCGGCAAAACAACAATCGTAAAGAGCGTCAATTTAGGCGAAATAATCACCATATAGGTCACAAAACCGATGATGAGAAAGGGCTCTTTGAAAAATATTTGCAGGGTGCTGGTCACGCAATATTGCACCGTTTGTATGTCGGACGTAATACGCGAAATAATATCGCCCTTACGGCTGGCTGTAAAGAAGCTCACCTGCAAGCGGATCACTTTGTCGAAGACCGTGTCGCGCAGTTTTTGGAGCGTACGAATACGTAAGTTTTCGACCAAACGTTGTGAAATATAACGAAATACGTTGGCCATAAAAACAACGACAACCGTCATCATGGCAAGCACCATCAAAATATCTTTCACATTATAATTGGTGCCAAAATAGCGATAGAGGCCAAAATTGAGCATGTCGCGAAAATAATCTTCGCTCAAAGCAAAGGTCGGCATCGAGGTCACGGCGCTCAACATGGCCTGTGGGTCGAACATTGTTTTCATCAACGGGAAGAGCATCACGTAGATCGATGTATTGAAAATAGCGTAGAAAATAACGCAAAATATATATGGAAGAGCGTAGAGAGCATATGGACGGCCGTAACCGAGTATGCGGAAGTATGTTTTCACTGGGCAGTTAATTTTGGGCTCAAAGTTACTAAAATTCATCGTATATTTGCATGCTCGGTAATGGGAAATAACTTTTATCTGATATTTGAGCAATATTGATTATGAAAAGAAAACAAAAATATCCTGTGATCGAGGGGCTTGAAATTGTCGATCTGGCGGCCGAGGGCAAAGCCTTAGGGCGTGTGAATGAACAAGTTGTCTTTGTCGGCGGCACAGTGCCGGGCGATGTGGTCAATGTTCAGATCAACAACAAACGTCGCCGATTTATGGAGGGTTACGTACTGGATTTCGTGACTCGTTCGCCGCGTCGGGTGGAGCCTTTTTGCGCTCACTTTGGGCAATGCGGTGGTTGCAAGTGGCAAATGTTGCCCTATGCCGATCAATTGGCCTACAAGGAACGCCAAGTGGCCGATCAGTTGCGTCGCTTGGGGGGCGCCATTGAGTTGCCTGCCGTTTTGCCCATTATTGGCAGCGCACAGACGGAGTTTTATCGCAACAAGCTTGAATTTACTTTTTCGGCGCGTCGCTGGGTGACCTTTGCCCAAGTGGCGGCCGGGGCTCCGTTGATTAGCCAGGGCGGGCTGGGATTCCATATCCCGGGTATGTTCGACAAGGTGATCGACATCGAAAAATGTTATCTCCAAGGTGGCCTGTCGAACGAAATTCGTAACGCTGTGCGCGACTTTACCATCGATCGCCCCGAATTTGTATACTACGATATTCGCGCTCAACATGGATTTTTGCGCAATATGATTGTCCGTAACACGGCTAGCCAACAGACGATGGTGGTGGTGGTTTTTGCTCACGAAAATGTGGATCTACGCACCGAATTGTTGGACTTTCTACTGGCAAAATTCCCCGATCTGACGTCACTTTGTTATGTGATCAACGAAAAACTCAACGACTCGATCGCCGATCAAAATGTAATTTGCTATCATGGGACACCATATATAATGGAGCAAATGGAAGATTTGACCTTCCGCATTAACCCCAAGTCGTTTTATCAGACCAATTCGGCGCAAGCGTTGGAACTATATAAAGTGACGCGCGATTTTGCGGCTCTTTCGGCCGACGAGCTTGTCTATGACCTCTATACGGGTGCTGGTACGATTGCCAATTTTGTGGCTAGCGGGGTGCGAAAAGTAGTTGGGGTGGAGTATGTCGAGGAGGCGATTGTCGATGCGCGTGAAAATTCGCGGCTGAACAACATTACCAATACGGTCTTCTATGCCGGCGATATGAAAGATGTGCTGACCTCCGATTTTGTGGCTCAAAATGGGCAGCCCGATGTTGTGATACTCGATCCGCCACGAGCAGGTATACATGAAGATGTGGCTCGTGTGATTATGCTCACGGCGCCAGATAGAATTGTCTATGTGAGTTGCAACCCGGCCACTCAGGCTCGTGATCTAGAGAAATTCGATCCGCTCTATCGAGTGGTGAAAATTCAACCTGTGGATATGTTTCCGCATACACATCACGTAGAAAATGTGGTATTGCTTCATAAGCGATAATGTATTTGCGCTATGGTTCCGAGCGATATAAAGCATTCGTTTTTGCCGTTAGACGATCCGCAGGCCGAGATTCTTATTTTGGGTTCTATGCCTTCGGATCGTTCGATAAGTTTGCAGCAATATTATGGTCACCCGCAGAATCGATTTTGGCGTGTGATGGCTTGGCTTGCCGCTAGTGATTTGCCGGCGGCGTATCCGGATCGGTGTGCTATGTTGAGGGTGCATCATATTGCTTTGTGGGATGTGG
This sequence comes from Mucinivorans sp., assembly GCA_036661755.1. Classification (GTDB taxonomy): domain Bacteria; phylum Bacteroidota; class Bacteroidia; order Bacteroidales; family Rikenellaceae; genus Mucinivorans. The sequence goes on from JAVWYC010000162.1 coordinate 3,746, forward strand.
TGTGTAGTGCTAGGCGTGTGGGTAGTTTGGATAGTGCGATTAGTGATGAGCGGGTGAATGACATAGCGGCTTTCGTTGCCTGGCATCCTTTTCTCAGGGTTATAGTTTTCAATGGTCGTAAGGCGGAGCAGTTGTACGACCGATATTTTGATCGTTTTTGTGGTTTGCGTTATTGTAGTTTGCCGAGTACGAGTGCTGCTAATGCGGGTCAGGGTTTGGTTGTTTTGTGTGAGCGGTGGTCTGTGATTTTGTGAGGGGTTTGGTTTCAGAAAAGCTTCGTTTTTCTGAAAAAGTTTTGGGTGATTAATGAAAATAACCATAGAGCAGTTAAGAAAAGCGAATTTTTCGTGAGCCGGTTCAGAAAAACGCAGTTTCCAAGAGCAGTTAAGAAAAGCGTAATTTCCAAGAGCCGGTTCAGAAAAACGAAGTTTTTCCCAAAAAGTTTTGGGTGACTTTTTCAAAAGTCACGATTCGGC
>JAVWYC010000163.1:0-4163 GCA_036661755.1 Mucinivorans sp.
GAAAAACTGCGTTTTTCTGAACCGGTTCGCGAAAACTTCGTTTTTCTTAACCTGCTCCGAGTGATTATGTTTCTTTCTTAACCAGCTCGCGAAAACTTCGCTTCTCTTAACCGATTATAGCCTGACGCTACACGTCAAAATACACCCCTCACACCCTAACGTACAAAATGAATGGCGATAGAACTCAATATAAGCAAAGCATAAAGAAAATTAGAAAGAAACGTCGACCTGCCAGATGCAAAATACGTCGGAATCAATACCGACAAAGGAATAGCCACAACCGGCAATAAATACAATGAACGAGATGGCGACACCAACATCACAGCCACACTCCATAATAAAAAACAAAACAAATAGTTGTATGACAATACTCCACGCAACTTGTAACGCTTGCGCGAACGCAAAAATACAACGTAAGACATAAATACCAAAGCGCAAATCACACCGATCAACGTGTAGTCAATCACCGTCAAACCACGCCACACCGTGTCTATCGTGTCGTGCCAATTGAGCTGCTGCCAATAGAGCATCGCCTGGTGAACAACGTCGTGACCCATGAGCCACATTATGTAGAAAAATAACCCCAACGGTAATAAAAAACCAACCCCAGCAGCGATCCATTCGCGAATATCACTCAAACGAAAAATTCCCAAACCCACAAATAACATCAAAACCAAATAGGCCGAAGGAGGGTAAATCGCCGCCGCTACTCCAAAATAAAAACCCGCCGAAAGATAGATCCCCGAAGCTATGTTCTTGATCTGGTAGGATTGGAAAATTAAACTCATGGCACGTAACACAAGAAAAGCCACAATGATGGGCAATATGCTCCGAGCCGCCACGTAGAAAGTCGACGAAATGATCACAAACAATAGCGAGGGCATATAGGTGCGCTCCAAATAGAGCACGTTGCGAATAGCCAATCGCGCCACCATCAACGAACAGACAAAAGCCATCAGAGCCGCCACAATCTGGCACAATACGGGCCAAGCGTCAATCATATCGTTGAGCGTTTGGCTCAACCAATACTCCTCGATGGCCACCGTGCGCATGGGCGAAACCAAAATCGCAGCACCCGAACCCCAAAACACAACAATAAGCACCAAGCTATAAAACGTAGTGGCAAAGAGGTTAGAGCGCGTGAGGTCGAAACTCAATTTTTTAGTGTCGGTTTTTTATAAAACAGTGATCAGGTTGTAGCTTTTTTTGCCTTTTTGGATCAAAATATATTTGCCGTTGATTAGTTGATCGTTGGAAACCACCATTTCGGCATCGTCTATTTTGGCTCCATTGAGCGACACTGCTCCACTTTGCACCATGCGGCGCAGCTCTCCTTTGCTGGCAAAAATGGCGGCATTTTCGGTGGCTAGTGTAGCGAAAGTCATGCCTAGCATATTTTTTTCGATCGAAAATTGCGGCACTCCTTCAAACACATCGTGTATTGTTGTATCATCGGCCGCGGCTAGGGCTTCGGCTCCCCCGCCAAAGAGAATGGAGCTAGCCTTCACTGCGCGTTGGTAATCTTCTGCGGAGTGGATCATGACCGTTATCTCTTGCGCTAGTCGTTTCTGCAAGATCCGCAAATGTGGCGCAGCGAGGTGCTCGGCCACAAGATCGTTGATCGTTTTTTCGTCGAGCAGAGTGAATATCTTGATATATCGCTGAGCATCTTCGTCCGAGGTGCCGAGCCAAAATTGATAGAATTTATATGGCGAAGTATAGGCAGCGCTCAGCCACACATTGCCACTTTCGGTTTTGCCGAATTTCGTGCCGTCGGCTTTTTTGATCAACGGACAGACCAAGGCAAAAGCTTCACCACCTGTTTTTCGGCGGATCAGTTCGGTGCCCGTTGTGATATTGCCCCATTGGTCGGATCCCCCCATTTGCAGGCGGCAGCCTTTCTCTTGATAGAGGTGCAAGAAGTCGAAGCCTTGAACCAATTGATATGTAAATTCAGTGAAACTCATGCCGTCGCCTTCGCCGTTGAAGCGTTTTTTGACCGAGTCTTTGCTCATCATATAGTTCACCGTGATATGCTTACCGATGTCGCGAATGAAGCCCAAGAAAGATTGATCTTTCATCCAGTCATAATTATTCACCATTTCGGCGGCATTGGCTTCTTGGCTATCGAAATCGATAAGTCGACTCAGTTGTTTTTTGATTGCCGCTTGATTGTGGCGCAGGGTTGGTTCGTCGAGCAGGTTGCGCTCCAACGATTTACCGCTAGGATCGCCAATCATGCCCGTCGCTCCACCGAGCAAACAGAGCGGTTTGTGGCCGCAACGTTGCAAGTGTTTGAGCATCATCACGCCAACCAAATGCCCGATATGAAGCGAATCGGCCGTGGGGTCGATCCCCAGATAGGCGGTTGTCATCTCTTTGGCTAATTGTTCTTCGGTTCCTGGCATTATGTCTTGGATCATGCCCCTCCAAGTAAGTTCTTTGACGAAATCCATCGTAATAAGTTCTAAAATTAAAAATAATGAATTGCGCAAAGTTACTAAATTTTCTTACTTTTGTGTGTAAAACTATTCGAGAAATTACTCGTCGTGCCGATTGTGTAACCCGGAAGGCTTTGCTTGACAAAAATCGGCCGTGTGGTTTTCTCTGTAAATCATTAATAATCAACGTATAAAAGTGGCAAAAGTCAAAAAAGCATTTTTCTGTACTGCCTGTGGAGCAGAAAGTCCCAAATGGTTTGGCCGATGCACTGCATGTGGTGAGTGGAACACTTGTTCGGAGGAGGTGATTTCTAGTTCGGAAAGCAGTGGCACTCTTACCGGGATCTCGTCTTTCAAGGGCGAGCGAAATCGTCCGCAAGCGGTGCAGGATATTACTCCAAACCAAGTGCCACGTATCGATCTGGGCTCACGGGAGGTCAATCGCGTCTTGGGTGGCGGTCTGGTTCCGGGATCTTTGGTGCTCATTGGTGGCGAGCCCGGGATTGGCAAATCGACCCTTGCGCTGCAAATCGCCCTGAGGCTCCATGATTTTAGCGTGCTATATGTGTCGGGCGAAGAGAGTGCACAGCAAATTAAATTGCGCGCCGATAGGATCGGAGTCGAAAACTCGCGCTGTTTGGTGCTGGCCGAAACTTCGCTCGAAAATATAATTCTACATGCCTCGCAAAATATTCCGCAGATGATGGTCATCGACTCGATACAGACGCTTTACAGCGAACGTATAGAGTCCTCGCCGGGCACAGTGTCGCAAATTCGCGAGTGCGCGGCTCTGTTGCTCAAATTCGCCAAAGAGAGTGGCGTGCCGGTGCTCATAATTGGTCACATAACAAAAGATGGGTCGATTGCCGGGCCTAAAGTTTTGGAACATATTGTGGACGTGGTCTTTCAATTCGACGGTGATTCCAACACTACATATAGGATATTGCGGTCGATCAAAAATCGTTTTGGGGCTACGTCAGAGATTGGTGTTTTCGAGATGCGCGGCGATGGATTACGCGAGATCGAGAATCCGTCCGATATTTTGGTTTCGCACTACGACGAGCCGTTGAGTGGTATTGCTATTGGGGCTTCTGTTGATGGGGCGCGTTCGTTTTTGATCGAGACACAGGCTTTGGTGGCCACTTCGGCCTATGGCATTGCGCAACGATCGGCCACGGGGGTTGACGCCAAGCGTATGGGTATGTTGGTGGCTGTGCTCGAAAAGCGTTTGGGGTTCAAGTTGGGTCAGAAGGATATTTTTCTGAACCTTGCCGGGGGTTTCAAGGTTGTGGACACGGGTTTGGATTTGGCTCTTGTGGCGGCTATTGTTTCTTCTTCGTTGGACATTGCGTTGACTTCTGACATTTGTTTTGCGGGTGAGGTTGGTCTTTCGGGGGAGGTGCGTCCTGCGTTGCGGACGGCTGAGCGAGTGAATGAGGCTGCTCGTTTGGGATTTACGCGGATTGCGGTTTCGCAATACGCGCGTAAATCGATTGTCAGTGCGCCGTTGGGGATTGAGATTATTTATGTAAGCAAGGTGATGGATCTTGTGCGTCAGATTTTTTCTGGTCGTAGCGAGTGCTAGGTTTGGTTCAGAGAAGCGCAGTATCCAAGAGCAGTTAAGAAAGAAAACGGAATCACTTGGAGCCGGTTAAGAAAAACGAAGTTTCCAAGACCAATTAAGAAAAACGCAGTTTCCAAGAGCAGTTAAGAAAAACGAAG
>JAVWYC010000164.1:0-4145 GCA_036661755.1 Mucinivorans sp.
GCCGTGACTAATCGTGACTTTTGAAAAAGTCACCCAAAACTTTTTGGGAAAAACTTCGTTTTTCTTAATCGGCGCTTGAAATTTTTGTTTTTCTTAACTATCTCTTGAAAACTTCGTTTTTCTTGAATCGGCGCCAAGTTGATTTCTCTCTTCTTAACTGCGCCAAATTAAGCCCGCTCTTCCTAATTGCGCCCGAAAAATGCTATTACCCCACCCAAACAAACTACACATCTAACTCAACAACCGTAATCCCAGCACCGCCAAACTCCTCCTTCTCGTCAACAGCCGAACGAACAGCTAACTCCGAACGCAAATAACGACGTATCTCCGTCTTCAACGCACCCGTACCCTTGCCATGCAAAATCGTTATACGACGCTGACCAACCATAATCGAACGATCAACAAAATCTCGTACCACATCTAACCCCTCCAAAACACGCATGCCACGAACATCAATCGTGTTGGAAAAATCAAGCGCCGTACCCAAAACCGAACCGGCAACCGTGCCTACACTCGACCGCACGGGCGTGGTGGCTATCACCCGGCTCGCCTTTAACTTCTTGACCTCCACCACCATAGACAACTCACCGAGAGCAACCGTGGCCCGCGAACCATTGATCGCCATCACCGTGCCAGAGCCCGTCACACCATCGATATGCACCGAAGAACCAACCTCAATCGATTGAACGACAGGCTTTGGTGGCGCAACGACTTTAAGTGTAGGCTCCGCTTGACGCTCTTGGCTACGTTTGCGGCGACGCTCCTCGCGGAGGCGCAAAAGTTCGATCTTTTGAGCTATTTTTTGATCTATATCTGTTGGCTCTTTTGGCGATAATGCTGGGCTGGTAGCCGAATTTGCTTCGGAGCTAGCACTAACATCGTTGAGCTTTTGGCGAAAAAAATCCATCTTTTCACGCACCGCGCGTGTGCGTTCTTTCTCGGCCGAAGCCTCTTTGATCTCGCGTATCGTGTTCTCGATCAGCCGATTGGCATCTGCCACTATTTTTTTCGCTTCTTCTTTTGCCTCTTTTATTAGAGCGGCACGTTGGCGCTGAATCTCGGTCAATTCGAGCGCATATTCTTCGGCCAAACGCTCGGTTGATTTGTTCTCTAAGCGTATTTTATCGCGTTTGGCCTCCCAATATCGCTTGTCGCGCGCTGCTTGGCGTAACTGTTTTTCGAGCGAAATTTGTTCCACCCCGATCTTGTCGGTCGCCGATTGCAAAACATCTTCCGGAAGGCCGATTTTGCGTGCAATTTCAAAAGCGAACGAACTTCCCGAGCGTCCCATTTCGAGCCGATATAGCGGTTTGATCTTCTGTACATCGAAAGTCATTGCACCATTTTCGATGCCGCTCACCGTTGACGCGTAATTTTTAAGATTCGAGTAGTGAGTTGTAATCACGCCAAACACTCCGCGAGCTACAAATTGTTCGAGCACCGATTCGGCAATCGCTCCACCCACCACAGGCTCCGTACCGCCACCAAATTCATCGATCAAAACAAGCGAACGCACTGTGGTTTGACGCAACATTGTCTTCATGTTGCTCAGATGAGAGGAGTAGGTCGACAGGTCGTTTTCGATGGATTGTTGGTCGCCAATGTCGATAAAAATCGAGTCGAAGATACCCATTTCAGAATTTTCGAGCACAGGCACTGCGATACCGCATTGAAGCATCATTTGCAGAAGTCCTACCGTCTTGAGGCACACCGACTTACCGCCTGCGTTAGGCCCCGAAATAAGCAATATGTGTTTTTCTTTGGTGAGCCTAATATCGAGTGGCACTAGTTCGGCTTTGCGTCCCTCTTTGGCGAAAACTTTTTCGAGCAGCGGATGGCGTGCCGAGCGTAGATAAATCCCCGGATAGGGTTCTATGATAGGACGTACGCCGCCAATGGCGATCGAATAACGCGCCTTGGCAAGCAGGAAATCGAGGTAACACAGCAACGAGCCAACGCCCTGCAGGTCACTGACATATGGTCGCAAAAAGAGAGAAAAATTCATCAATATGCGCACCACTTCGTGTCGTTCGTTGTTTTTGAGTTCAGCCACTTCATTGTTGAGTTCAATCACTTCGAGCGGTTCGATGTATGCAGTTCGTCCGGAGGCTGATTCGTCGAAAACATAGCCTTTGATTTTGCGTTTATTACTTGCAGCCACCGGGATCACGGCGCGTCCATCGCGAATGGCAACTGAGCTTTCTGAATCGGCATAGCCGTCGGCTTGTGCTTGATGGAGGATTTGGAGCAGTCGGCGTGATATTTGCGTTGATTTTTCGGCTAATGATCGGCGTATGGTTTGCAATTCGTTGGAGGCGCCATCGCGTACGGAGCCAAATTTGTCGAGTATTCTGTTGATTTCGTTTTCGATATGCACCATGGGTGCGAGTTGTGCGGTCAGGCCGGTGAGTGCGTTGTATTCGCCTCGCTCTTGGAGCGTGTTGAAGAGGGCGGTCACTTGGTTAATCATTTGCAGTGCCTTGCCCAGGGTAAGCATTTCGGTTGTTTCGATAAAGCCGCCTTCGATATTAATTTTGGGTAGGAAGTGGTTGATGTCGAGGTAGCCTTGTTTCGGAAATTCTTCGTTAGAGGTTAGCAGCGCGGCCATTTGCACGGTTCGTTCAATCGATTGGCAGACGACATTATAGTTGTCGCTCATTGTCATTGATTGGAGTATTTCGATACCTCCTTGTGTTTCTATAGAGGCTGCGATATCGGCACGGACGTTATCGAAGCCGAGTCGTTGTTCGGCGTCGTTTGGGTAGGTCATTATTGTGTTCACTTATTTTTGTGATGGTGATTTTTTTGGGGCGGGGGTAAATTTTTTTGTAAAGGGCACGTTTTTATTTTAGATTATCATTGATTTGAGTTAATCAATTGAGGAATAAATACTTTGCAGAGTTTTGAAAATATACTGGTAACAATGTGGCAACTGTGCGTATTTCAGTGATTTGCAAGTATAAAATCAAAAGAATTCAAAACTACGAAAGACCTTTCAAGGAACCGAGCCATAGTAAAGTTGCAAAAACAGATTGGTAACTTTACCTACTCACATAAATAGAACTATTTTGGTTTCTCAAAATGCATGTAGTCTTTTTGATTATTCCATGATCCACCCCATGTCCATCCCATCTCGACCATTTTACGAACAATTGCGGACTCTAAAGTGAGCGCTTTTGGCGACTGAGTATTATAAAAAGCCCCTTTGGGAATAACAGTTCCATTACTATACACATACGGATTATCGAACGGATTAAAATCTATCGCGCGTCCGAAAGAGTGTTGCGATAAACCTGTAGCTTCTCCATCGGCTTGTCTGTAATGAAAACCATAGGTATTATTAAGGTTGGCCATCGTTGTCTCTGCATTAGGCAGGTCACATTTAATAGGTATAACCATATCAATCACTATCTGTCGTTGTTTTATCAACTCAAAAATAGCGATAACATCATCACGCAACGCACTATCAATAACAATTTGCCCACGGTGCAGACGATTATCCATCGAATAATATTCTACATCAACGATTGCCAAACAATCCGTTACATTGGATGGTGCTAAAGTTCCAACTAATGCCTGCTCGCGACTAATATTTGAATCAACAATTGTTTGACTCTTTACACCAACGGTTCCGAGCAATAATATCACAAACAAAACAACTTTTAACATTTCAATTTTTAATAAAATACGGTACAAAGATAGTTTATTAAAATTGAATAAGTATATCCTTAAATTATTTTGTATTTTACGTCCATGGGTTGTGTAAATACACCAAAACCAGCCTTACACGATCGCCTTGTATTAGAGCGTGGTTTTCGTCAAGGCCGAGAGAAAGAATAGGTTTTCAAACGTTTTTCAAAATTTCTTATGTATCTCTGAGCAGAGTTATTGCATTTTGAAAAATAACGAATGAGGCTTGAATCTGTGTGAGTGTATGCGAAAAAAAACTTGTAATTCTCATTAAACGATAGATTGCTTAAATTTTTCACATCTGAAATACCCAATAATCTAATGAGCTCAATAAAAATAACAGGCATTCTGTTGCTGTGTCGGAGCCCGTTTTTCGCGAATAACCACTTTCTCAACCAATCAGTGCAATGCGTATTTCCGTTGTAGAGCTGCCCGAAATCAATTGCTCTCGTAGG
>JAVWYC010000165.1:0-4079 GCA_036661755.1 Mucinivorans sp.
AAAAAAACAGTGAGGGAGCAAATTCGGGTTTTTAGTTCCTAATTTAGTCCCTCATAATTATAAACCTTGATAAATCAAGGCTATTGGTGGAGCTGGAGGGAATCGAACCCTCGTCCTAACAAGGTGCCAGGAGCTTTCTACATGCTTATTTTGCGCTTGATTTTCGGCCCAAAGGCAGGCGGCAAACAACCAACCCGAAGGCTTATCTCGTTAATTTCAAAATGAGCGCCGAGCGTAACCCAAATCTATCCCTTATTGTTTGATACCCTAGCGGAACCCTCCAAAGAGCGGGGGAGGATCCCAGGGTACTTGTCCCTCGTGCAACCTAGGCCCGACGGATTAAGGTAAGGAGCTTAGCTCAACTTACGCAGCAAGTGCATAGCTATTATTGCCAGTCATTGTTTTGAATGTTCAGATTTAAGAGGCCCCATTCAACCCTCTGCATGCTTACTTCTGTACATCGACTTGCAGTCAAAACCGGTCAGCCCCAATACATTAGTCTATGGGCGCAAAGATAATCATATTTATTAAATTATCCCCACTCCCGCCAAAGATATTTTACGCGTAATAAAACGATAAAAATCCAAAAAAAATTACTACCTTTGTTTCTTAGACTTTAAGAATAAATATATAGGACTATCAAAATATGAGCCAAAACAATCCACATCCAGAAGAATACTCGGCTAATAGTATTCAAGTACTCGAAGGGCTAGAAGCGGTGCGCAAACGCCCGGCAATGTATATCGGCGACACAGGCGAAAAAGGGCTCCACCACTTGGTTTATGAAGTAGTAGACAACTCGATCGACGAGGCTCTGGCCGGCCATTGCCATAATATCCACGTGACAATTAATGAAGACGGGGCGATCGCAGTGGAAGACGATGGGCGTGGAATCCCTACCGATTTCCACGAAAAAGAGGGGCGCTCGGCACTCGAAGTCGTGCTGACAGTGTTGCACGCTGGTGGTAAATTCGATAAAGATTCATATAAAGTATCGGGCGGTCTGCACGGTGTGGGCGTGTCGTGTGTCAATGCGCTATCGTGTGAGTTGGAAGCGGTGGTTAGGCGTAACGGCAAAGTACACTCACAAAAATTTGTGCGTGGGGTGCCACAAGGAGCTGTGAAAATTCTTGGCGAAACAGATCAAACAGGAACAACAATCATCTTTAAGCCAGACGCTCAAATTTTTACACAAACAACAACTTTTAGCTACGAAACTCTATCTACTCGCCTACGCGAGCTGGCTTTTTTGAACAAAGGAATCCACTTGGATATTACCGATAGAAGAGAAAAAGACGAAGATAGTGGCGAATTTTTGCACGAAGAATTTTGCTCTATCGAGGGGCTCAAAGAATTTGTGCGCTATCTGGATATGGGGCGTGAATCGTTGATTGAGGATATAATTTATCTGGATTGCGAAAAAGAGGGGGTTCCGGTCGAGGTGGCTATGCAGTATAACACAACCTACACCGAAAATCTGCACTCCTATGTCAATAATATTTCTACCATTGAAGGTGGTACGCACTTGACCGGTTTCCGTCGCGGATTGACACGTACGCTCAAAAAATATGCCGACGAAAGCGGTATGCTCTCTAAATTGAAGTTCGAGATTGCCGGTGACGACTTTCGCGAAGGGTTGACAGCCATTATTTCGGTCAAAGTTCAAGAGCCGCAGTTCGAAGGGCAAACCAAAACTAAACTTGGTAATTCAGAGATTGCAGGTGCGGTGGATCAAGCCGTATCGCAAGCACTGACTAACTATTTGGAAGAAAATCCAAAAGACGCACGACAAATTGTGGCCAAGGTGATTTTGGCGGCAACGGCTCGCCACGCCGCACGCAAGGCTCGAGAAATGGTGCAGCGTAAAACAGTGCTTAGTGGCTCGGGTTTGCCGGGCAAATTGTCTGATTGTTCATCGCGTGAACGCGACAAAACGGAGCTTTTCCTTGTCGAAGGGGACTCGGCAGGTGGAACGGCAAAACAAGGTCGCGACCGTGCTTTTCAAGCTATCCTGCCTTTGCGTGGCAAGATTTTGAACGTCGAAAAGGCGATGGATCATCGTACGTTTGAAAGTGAAGAAATTCGCAATATTTTTACCGCCCTAGGTGTTACGATAGGAACCGAAGAGGATAGCAAACAGCTCAACCTCAGCAAGTTGCGTTATGGTAAAGTAGTGATAATGACCGATGCCGATGTCGATGGTTCGCACATTGCAACTTTGATTATGACCTTTTTCTTCCGCTATATGAACGATTTGATCAAGAACGGTCACTTGTTTATTGCAACGCCGCCACTCTATCAAATCAAGAAAGGCAAGGCCGAGCGTTACTGTTGGGACGAAGACGAGCGTATGGCTATTGTCGAGGAGTTTGGCACAAAAGGCGTGCACATTCAACGCTACAAAGGTTTGGGTGAAATGAACGCCGAGCAACTTTGGGAGACAACAATGAACCCCGAATCGCGAATCTTGCGTCAAGTGTCGATCGACAATGCAGTGGAAGCCGATCGTATTTTTGCGATGTTGATGGGCGATGAGGTTCCTCCACGTCGTGAATTTATCGAAAAACACGCCAAATACGCAAAAATCGACGCCTAACTACCGCCAACCTTATTGGTTTTGGCGACAACGCGCGTAATAACCGTAAAGTAGGAGTAAAAAATGCTAAGGTGGCGGTTAATTGCTTGGTGTGACGTGTGTTATATAGACAGCCATATTGATAAATCAAGTACTATTACAAATAGACAGAGTACTATTTACAAATAGACAGAGTACACCAAAAAATCGAAGACTAAAAATACTTCTGAAATAAAAAATCACAAAGAGCTATCCTGGTAACCTTTATGTTATTGGGATAGTTCCGTTTGGCAGGTATGTGGGGAGGGGCTAAATATCCACAAAAATTGTAATGAAAAATCTTAAAATTAGTGTTCAGCGTACCGTTTTATTGGTAGGTATTGCCTTGTTGATTGGTAAATTTGTAGCCTATTGGCTCACTGATTCGGTCGGCATTTTGACCGATGCGTTGGAAAGTATTGTCAACGTATTGGCCGGTATGCTTGGGCTGTGGAGCGTTTGGCTGTCGAGTCAACCGCGCGATTCGGGGCACCCTTTTGGACACGGGAAAGTCGAAATGTTGACCGCTTCGGTGGAGGGGATCTTGATTATGGTGGCTGGTGGATTGATCATCTACGAAGGAGTGGTGCGTATTATCGAGCCTCAGATGCCCAAACAGCTGGACCTTGGTATTGTCATTATTGCTGTGGCAGGCTTGGTGAATTGGCTTTTGGGCGCGTGGAGCGTCAAGGTTGGGCGTCAAGCCAGTTCGATGGCTCTTGTTTCGGGCGGCAAACATTTGCAGAGCGACACCTATTCAACCATTGGTTTGGTTTTGGGTTTGGTGTTGCTCTATCTGACTGATATTGCATGGATTGATGGTGCGTTGGCTTTACTTTTTGGGGCGATCATCATCATCACGGGCATTGGCATTTTGCGGAAAACGGCGCGTAGTTTGATGGATCACTCAGACGAGGTGGACGTGGAGCGTATTGAAACTATTACCAACGCTGCACGGCGCGAGGCATGGATTGACATACACGATTTGAGGGTGATTAGTTACGGCGAGTCGATTCATCTGGATTGTCATTTGACTATCCCGTGGTATTACGACATTCGTCAGGGGCACGCGGAGTGCGAAGAGTTGGAGACCAAGTTGACGGAAGGTTTGTTGCCCAACGAAGCGATGGTTTCTGTTCATAGTGATCCTTGCGACGAGCGGTTGTGTTCCACGTGTTTGATGACTTCGTGCATGGAGCGCAAGTTGCCTATGCATTGCGTAGTTCCTTTTACGATTAAGCTTATGACTCAAGACGACATCATGCGAGCCGAGCGTTTGGGTCCTTTGCGTTGAGTTCGGTTAATAGTTTGGCGTTGTAATTTTTGGAACGGAATCACTCAGAGCAGTTAAGAAAAGCGAAACTTTCAAGAGTGGTTAAGAAAAACGAAGCTTTTAAGAACTAGTTAAGAAAAGCGAAGTTTTCAAGAGCAGTTAAGATAGAAACGGAATCACTTGGAGCTGGTT
>JAVWYC010000166.1:0-4069 GCA_036661755.1 Mucinivorans sp.
AAAACTTCGTTTTTCTGAATCGGCGCTTGAAATTTTTGTTTTTCTGAACCAGCTCTTGAAAACTTCGTTTTTCTGAACCTGCACTAGTTTAGCACAAGCACGCCACCACAAGTGGCATCCTATTCCACGCCAAAACACAAAAAAAGCGAGCACCCATACAAGTGCTCGCCTAAAATATATCGACTAAATATTCGACCCCCAATACTGAAAGCCAAAATAATTACGCTACTTTACAGTCTTTACAATTTCCTTAAATGCTACCGGGTGATTCATCGCCAAATCAGCAAGCACCTTGCGCGAAAGCGCAATGCCCTTCTTGTTGACCTTACCCATAAACTCAGAATAAGTCATCCCCTCTGCACGAACCGCAGCATTCAAACGAATGATCCACATCGAACGCATCGAACGTTTCTTATCCTTGCGGTCACGGTAAGCATACCCTAAACCTTTTTCAACTGTGTTTTTTGCAACTGTCCATACGTTGCTACGACTACCAAAGTTACCTTTGGCCATTTTTAATACTTTCTTACGGCGAGCACGTGAGGCTACCGCATTTACGCTTCTTGGCATTTGTTTTTGTTTTTCGAGTGGCAGTGGACACCTTGTTGTGACTCTTCTTTTTTACTGCATACTCTGGTTAATAAATAGTTAGACTTATTCAACATAAGTCTAGGCAATAGCCGACCTAAAAGGTCGCGACTATTTTACAAGCATAAGTTTCACCATAGGGGTGTCCACAGCGCTCATCGTACCCGTACGGGTAAGGTTGCGTTTTTGCTTGATGGTTTTTTTGGTGAGGATATGGCTTTTGTAAGCATGTTTCCTTTTCACCTTCCCTGTGCCCGTTAGCGTGAAACGCTTTTTGGCAGCAGAGATCGTTTTCATCTTTGGCATCGTTTTGTTAATTTATTTAATTGATAAAGTGAATACTTGGTTTGCTATTTTTTAGCTCCTTTGGGGGCTAACATCATTATCATACGTTTGCCTTCTAGCTTAGGCAACGATTCAACTTTGGCGACTTCTTCTAGCTCTTGCGCAAATTTGAGCAACAAAATTTCGCCCTGTTCTTTGAACACAATCTGGCGACCACGAAAGAAAACATAAGCCTTAACTTTCGATCCTTCTTTCAAAAAATTCTCGGCATGACGCAATTTGAAATTGTAATCATGTTCATCGGTATTAGGGCCGAAACGAATCTCTTTGATCGTGATTTTCTGAGCATTAGCCTTAATCTCTTTTTGTTTCTTCTTTTGTTGGTAAAGAAACTTTTGGTAGTCTGTAATGCGACATACCGGAGGTTCGGCGTTGGGCGAAATCTCGACCAAATCCAATTCCAATTCATCGGCCATACGTAGCGCAACAGCCAAAGGATAAATCTCCGGCTTTTCGATATTTTCACCCACCAAACGCACTTCGCGTGCAGTGATTTTGTCGTTGATCTTGTGAGCAGCTTCAACCACACGACGGCCCTGGTAAGGACGACGTGGGCCACTAGTGTTAGTGCTCGGTTTTTTGTAAGGTAGTGCTATGGTTGTATGTTTTTAGTTATTAGTCTTTTGTTTTTCGATCGATGATGTGTCGATCGGTTGCACTTCTAGTGCCACCATATCTTTAACCATCGTTGTGAAATCGGCAATGCTCATCGCACCTTTATCGCCTTGGCCCTGTATCCTTACAGAAATCGTGCCATCGGTTTGTTCTTTTTCGCCAACAACGAGTAATAATGGGATACGTTGCATTTCGTTGTCACGAATTTTACGACTTATCTTCTCATTACGATCATCTATCGAGGCGCGAATATCGGAATTTTTCAGCAAAGAAACAACTTTTTCTCCATATTCGTTAAATTTTTCTGAAATTGGCATCACCACAACCTGTTGCGGAGTGAGCCAAAGTGGAAATTTACCAGCCGTATGTTCGAGCAAAACGGCCACAAAACGCTCCATCGAACCGAATGGCGCACGGTGGATCATCACAGGTCGATGTTCTTTGTCGTCGGCCCCTTTGTAGGTCAATTCAAAGCGTTCCGGCAGGTTGTAGTCCACTTGTATTGTGCCTAATTGCCATTGGCGGCCGATAGCATCGCGCACCATAAAGTCGAGTTTCGGCCCATAAAATGCAGCCTCACCCAGTTCCACTGTTGTCTTGAGTCCTTTTTCGGCTGCTGCTTCTATGATTTCGCGTTCGGCGCGTTCCCAATTAGCATCAGTACCTATATATTTCTCTTTATTATTCGGGTCTCGCAGCGAGACTTGCGCCGTATAGTTATCGAATTTTAGGGTTTTGAATATATATAGTACAATATCGATCACTTTTTTGAACTCGTCTTTTAGTTGATCCGGCCTACAGAATAGGTGCGCATCGTCTTGGGTGAAGCCTCTAACGCGTGTCAAACCGTGCAATTCGCCACTCATTTCATAGCGATAAACTGTGCCAAATTCGGCCAAACGCACAGGCAAATCTTTGTATGAGCGAGGTTTGATCTTATATATTTCGCAGTGGTGAGGGCAGTTCATCGGTTTGAGCAAAAATTCCTCATCTTGGTCGGGCGTATGGATTGGTTGGAAGCTATCTTTGCCATATTTTGCGTAGTGACCGCTTGTTACATAGAGGTCTTTCATGCCGATATGCGGAGTGATAACTTGTTCGTAGCCGTATTGTTTCTGGACGTTTTTCAAGAAATTTTCGAGTCTTTCGCGCAGAGCCGCACCTTTTGGCAACCAGAGTGGCAAGCCTTTACCCACTTTGTCAGAAAAAGCGAATAATTCCAATTCTTTACCCAATTTACGATGGTCGCGTTTTTTTGCTTCTTCTAGCATAGTTAGATATTCGTCCAACATTGCTTTTTTGGGGAAGGTCACGCCATAGATACGCGTTAGCATTTTGTTTTTCTCATTCCCACGCCAATAAGCTCCGGCAACGGAGGTCAATTTAATGGCCTTAATGGGCAGTGTCGATGCTAGGTGCGGGCCGCGGCATAGGTCAGTATAGACGCCGTTCGTATAAAAACTTATTGTGCCATCGGTCAGATCGCCAATCAATTCGGTCTTGTATTGGTCTCCTTTTTTGGTATATGTGTCCATGGCCTCTTGTTTGCTCACATCGCGGCGAGTAAACGTTTGTCCTTGGTGTGCCAGTTCGATCATTTTTGCTTCGATGGTCGTTAGGTCGCCTTCTGTGATTGGGGTGTCGAGATCCACATCATAATAGAAGCCCGTTTCGATAGCCGGCCCGATGCCAAACTTAATGCCCGGGTAGAGTTGTTCCAGGGCAGCGGCCATCAGGTGTGAAGACGAGTGCCAGAATGCGTGTTTAGCTTCTTTGTCTTCCCATTTGTGGAGTTTTATCGTAGCATCTTTTTCGATGGGTCGTGTGATGTCGTAAGGTTCGGCATTAACGGTGGCAGCCAGTACGTCTTGCGCCAATCGAGGTGATATACTTTCGGCAATTTGGAGTGGAGTTATACCTGTTTGATACTCTTTGACGGTTAAGTCTGGGAATGTGATTTTGATCATGATATTAGTCTTAATTTACTTTTATCTCCGTACAAATAGAGATAATATGTGATGCAAAAATACAAATTTTTTTTGAAAATTTGTCTATTTGTTAAAAAGTTTCTATATTCGCACTTCGATTTCAACTGCCCAGATGGTGAAATTGGTAGACACGCTACTCTCAGGAGGTAGTTTCGGTAACGATGTGCAAGTTCGAGTCTTGTTCTGGGCACGATAAAAAAGACGGTACGGGCTTACCCTGAAAGGTGAGACCACAGCCACAAAACAAAGACCATTCAATTCAATTAGACCTCTTCTAAGGTGGGTGGGCTACTTTTTTGAAAGCCGAAAATACAACAAACTGAAAACCAAACTAATACAAATAAAAATCGACAAATTAATAGTTTAGTCGGTCAATAGTGAATCTAAAACATTAATCAGATGACAAAAAAATATTCACCACCACATTGCGCCACTGCCTTGTCTTTGGTACAATCATGTTGCTGAGCATCACCTATGCCCAAGCACAATGGAGCGTCGGCGTTACGGCCGGTTACTCCCACAATACACTTGAT